>DATHVV010000015.1:0-6305 GCA_035461105.1 Longimicrobiales bacterium
CACGCGCGTCGCCGCTTCGCTCGCCACCGCCGGGCTGGCCGCGCCCCGCCTGGCGGAGCTGCCCGAGCCGCTCCGCTCGGATCCCGACCTGCCGGGCGTCGTCCGCCGCATGGTGGCCGAGGGGCGCCTCGTCGCGCTGGCACACGACCACTTCGCAGACGCCGCCGCGATCCGTCGCGCGATCTTCGACTTGAGGACGCAATTCGCGGATCGACAATCACTTACCACCAGCGACCTGAAGCAGGTTCTGACCGTCAGCCGGAAGTACCTGATCCCCCTCCTCGAGTACCTCGACCGGACCGGCGTCACGCGTCGCACCGGCGATGAGCGCGCGCTGCTGCCGGAGCGAGGCGCCGGCGCGGCGGGATCGCTCGAGGCCTGAGCCCTCGCCAGCACCCGGCACCGGGATGTACGAAGCGCCGCGCGCCGGATCCCCCGGAGCGCGGCGCCCGTGGCGCGACGAACGTCGCCTAGCCGGCCACCGAGTACAGGAAGCGGCCGCAGTTCTCGCAGACGTGCACCTGCTCGTTGCTGCTCATGCCGAGCAGCGACGCCGTGGCCACCGTCGTGAAGCAGCCGTAGCAGGTGCCGTTGATGAGTGGTACGACGGGCCGGCCGGCCGCGCGGGCGATGCGGTCGAGGCGGGTGCGGATCCGTGGCTCGAGGCCGCCCTTCATCTCCTCGATCTTCTCGTCCAGTTGCTGCAGGGCGTTCTCGATGTCGACGTTGAACTCCTCGTGCTCCATGGTCCCGCCGCTGTCGGCGTCGGCCAGCTCCCGGCGCTGCGCCTTCAGGTCCTGGATCTGGAGCAGGATCTCGAGCTGTGCGTGCATGGCGCTCACCCCCCGGGCGCTACCGGGCGGGTTGCTCCTCGAGCAGGCGCAGGAACTCCTCCGGCGCCTCGAGCCGGGCCAGCCGCTGCGTCGTTTCCGGCTCCTTCGCGAACTGTGCGAGCTTGCCGAGCACGGGCAGGTACTGGTTGCTGACCTCGAGAGGCGGGGCCACGATCAGGAAGAAGTTGTGGACCGGCTGGCTGTCGATGGCGCCGAACTCCACGCCCTCCGGCTTGCGCCCGAAGGCCACGCGCAGGCGGTTCACCACGAGCGAGCGGCAGTGCGGGATGGCGATGCCGCGACCGATCCCCGTCGAGCCCAGATTCTCGCGCCGCTTCAGCATCTTGAACAGGATGCCCTCGCTCTTGTCATCGAGCCGCAGCAGTGCGATCAGCTCCTTCAGGATCTCGTCCTTGCTCTCCGCCTTCAGGTGCAGGTCGACCGCGCCGCTGTCGAAGAATTCTCTCAGTTCCATTATTTCCTCCGGGCGTACCCGGACCGTATGCAGGGTTTCGGAGGTGTGAACATAAGGGGGGGTTCCGCCAGTGTAAAGCCGCTGCAAACGATTGATCCGCATGCAGGTGCGCGTTAGCTTCCGACCATGACGACACCGCTGTTCGAGCTGCTCATCGAGGGGCGCACGCCCCTCTACCTCGCGCCCCAGGCGGGCGTCAGCGAGTCGCCGTTCCGGCGGCTCTGCCGGCGCTTCGGTGCGGATGTCGTGGTGAGCGAGTTCGTCAGCGCCGAGGGGCTGCGGCGGGGCAGCGAGCGCACGCACGAGTACCTGCGGTTCGACGACGACGAGCGGCCGATCGGCGTGCAGATCTTCGGCGCCGACCCGACCGCGATGGCGGAGGCCGCCATGCTGGTCGAGCAGGCCTACGAGCCGGATTTCCTGGACCTCAACTTCGGCTGCCCGGTCAAGAAGGTGGTTTCGCGCAACGGCGGCTCCGGCTGCCTCCGCGACCTGGACCTGGTCGAGCGCATCATCCGTGCGGTGGCCGGGTCGATCGCGATTCCGACGACCGTGAAGATCCGGAGCGGCTGGAGCGATGCCAGCCGCAACCCGGTCGAGATCGCGCTCCGCTGCCAGGACGCGGGCGCCCGGGCGCTCACGCTGCACGCGCGCTCGCGCACGCAGATGTACTCCGGCCAGGCCGACTGGGACGAGATCGCGGCCGTCGTCGCGGCGCTCGACATCCCGGTGATCGGCAACGGCGACGTCTGGGATGGACCGGCTGCGCGCCGGATGCGCGATCACACCAGCTGCGCCGGGATCATGATCGCGCGCGGCTCGCACGGCGCCCCCTGGATCTTCCGCGCTGCCCGCGCTGCGCTCGACGGCGCGCCGCCGCCGCTCCCGCCCACGGTGGAAGAGCGCTTCGAGATCGTGCTGGAGCACGCCCGCAACGCGATCAGCTTCGAGCGCGACGAGCAGCGCGCCATGCTCGAGTTTCGCAAGCACCTGGGCTGGTACACGAAGGGCCTGCCCGGCGGCCGCACGCTGCGCGAGGAGCTGTTCCGGGTCGGCACGCTGGTCGAGGCGGAGCTGCTCCTGGAGCGCTACCGGCAGACGCACGTGCTGGTGAGCGCGTGACGCCCGAGCGCGTGCGCGAGCTGCTCGAGGCCGTCGCCGGTGGCGCGGTCACCGTCACGCGCGCGCTCGACCAGCTCGCCTGGCTGCCTGCCGAACCCGTAGGCGACGGCGCAGCCCCGTTCGCACGCCTCGACCACCACCGTACCCTCCGCCAGGGCCTGCCGGAAGTCGTGTTCGCGGCCGGCAAGACGCCCGAGCAGACGGTGCACATCTGTGAACGGCTGTACGAGCGTAACGGCGGCTTTCTGGTCACGCGCGCGGACGAGCCGACGCGCGCGCGCTTGCAGGAGCGGTTCGCGGGTGCCGAGGTGAACGAGCTCGCCCGCACCGTCGTCGTGCCGACCGTCGAGCCGCGGCCGCTCGGAGCCGACGCCACCATCGCGATCGTGAGCGCGGGCACGTCCGACCTGCCGGTCGCCGAGGAGGCGGCCGTGACGGCCGCAGCGTTTGGCGCCACCGTCTCCCGGGTCTACGACGTCGGCGTGGCCGGCCTGCACCGGATCTTCGATGCGTCGGACGCGCTGCGCGGGGCCGGCGCCGTGATCGTGGTGGCCGGCATGGAGGGAGCGCTGCCCTCCGTGGTCGGAGGACTGGTGAGTCAGCCGGTCATCGCGGTGCCGACCAGCGTGGGCTACGGCGCATCCTTCGGCGGGCTCGCGGCGCTGCTCGGCATGCTGAACAGCTGCGCGGCCGGCGTCACCGTGGTGAACATCGACAACGGGTTCGGTGCGGCATGCGCCGCGACGCGCATCCTGCGCACGGCCGCAGCCAGGTCCTGAGCACGCACGGACCTGCCGCCGCCGGCGCCCTCGCGGCGCTCGCGCTCGCGCTCGCGACCGGCGCGCTCCGCTCCCCGTTCCTCCTGATCCTGCCGCTCGCGGCGCTGCCGCTGCTCATCCGCGTGGCCCGCAGCGCTGCCCGCCGGATCCTCGGCTTCGGTACGCTCGCGCTGCTCGTCGGCCAGGCGGCCGGCGGCGGGCTCGACGCGCTCACGGCCGCCGCCGCCCTGATCGGTGCGGGCGCGCTCGAGCTGGCCGCGGCCCACCTGCGTCGGCCCGGTCCCACCGCGACGCGGGCGCTGGAAGGCGCCACCGACGCGACGTCCGCAGCGCCGGCCGAGCCGATCCGCGAGCTGCACGTCCTCCTCGAGCGCACGCGCGGCTGGACCGGTGCTCCCGCAATGACCGTGTGGCAGTGCGCGGACGGCACGGCACAGCCGGTCGCGGCGGCCGGTCGCGCGCCGCCCGCTCCCCGGCCACTCGCGGGCGATCCGCTCGGCTGGGTGGCTCGCGAGGGCACACCGCTCTGGTTCGCGCCCACTCCGCCGTGGAGCGAACCGGGCGCCTCCGTCGCTGCGCTCCGCCTGCGCGGCGGCGGGAGCGACGCGTGGCTGGTGACGACCGAGTTCACGGTGGCGCAGGGCAGGCCCGCGCTCGAGGACCTGGACGTCGCCTGCGGCGGACTGCGCCTCTTCGTCGACGTCCTCGCCGACCGGCAGCGAACCCTGGACGATCAACTGCGCTTCCAGCGGCTGATCGTGCTGCTCAGGCGCATCCCGATCGCGGTCGAGCCGGAGGCATTCGGGAGCGAGCTGCTCACCGCCGCGCTGTCGCTCACCGGTGCGACCGGCGGCACGCTCGGCTCGTGGCTGGACGATGCCGGCGCGGTGATCGGTACGGTGGGCGCTGACGGCGGCCCCGCGCGCGGCCAGCGCTTCCTTGCGCCCGACTCCGAGCTCGCGCTCGCGGTCCGCGCCGGGACGCGCATCGACCGCGTCGACGCCGAGTGGCGCCCGGGCCGCACGCACGTCGCCAACGAGAACGACCGCTGGACGGCGCGGCCACGCGCGCTCACCTGCCTGCCGCTCCTCACGGCCACCGGCACGGTGGGCGCGCTCGCGCTCTGGAGCTCGCGCGCCCCGCGCCTCGACGGCGATGGGCTCGATTTGCTCCAGGCCGTGCTCCCTTACGCTGCGCTGCACCTCGAGCACTCCGCCGAGTTCGGCCGGCTGCGCGAGCGCGCCGACCACGACGCGCTCACCGGCCTGCGCAACCGGCGCGCCTTCGAGGCCGCGTTCCTCGCCGAGCGCCAGCGCTTCGAGCGCTACGGCCACCCCATCGCGCTGCTCATCCTCGACATCGACCACTTCAAGGCCATCAACGACGAGCACGGCCACGAAGCCGGCGACGAGGTGCTGCGCGCGACCGCGGCGCTGCTGCGCACCGCCGTGCGCGATGTCGACATTCCCGCGCGCTTCGGCGGCGAGGAGTTCGTCGTGCTGCTGCCCGAGACGCCGCTCGCCGCGGCGCGCGACGTCGCCGAGCGCGTGCGTGCTACCGTCGCGGCCAAGCCCGTCATTGCCGCGGGTCATGAGGTCGCGGTCCGCGTTTCCGTCGGCGTCTCCGCCTGCCCCGAAATCGTGGCGGCCGCGGGGGAGCTCCTCGGCAGCGCCGACACCGCGCTCTACGAGGCGAAGCGGGGCGGGCGGAACCAGGTGGTCACCGCCGCGACCGCGGCCCGCGGCATCCCCCACGCACCATCGGATCGCGCCCCGCACGGATAGCTGCAATCCAGCAGCCTGCGCCTCATGAACCGCAGGCCGCCGCCGAGGCGGTTAGCCCGCCCGGCTTGGCTGCCGCAGTCGGATCCTCTAAGGCGTTATATCACTGCCGGTTACACGATCGCTCGCAAGCCGCGTCGAACCGGGGGCCGCCTGGCTCTCACCGCACCAATCCCCACGCGCGTCCAACCTTTTGCTCATGTTGTCTATCTACATGGGGGTCGCACGGGGCGTTCGGCGTGCGTTGCGAACGCCCTGCACCCGGCCGCCGCGATGCCGGGCCCATTCCACCCTCTGGACCGGAGCGTGTCATGCGCATAGTGCTGCTGTTTCTGGTGCTGCTGCTGGCGCCCGCTTTCGCCGATGCTCAGGCCGCGCAGTCCGTTGTCTGTCGAACGGACATGCCGCTTCAGACCGCCGAGTGGGTGCAGTACGAGGATCCGGCGGCGGCGGGCTGGTCGGCTGCCGCGCTCGAGGATGCGCGCGCGCACGCGACGGCCATCGGGTCCACCGCCGTCATGGTACTGTACCGCGGCCGTGTGTTGCTCGCATGGGGAGACATCGACGTGCGCCACAACATCCATTCGATACGGAAGAGCCTGCTCGGGGCGCTGGTGGGGATTGCCGTCGAGGAAGGTAATATCCGGCCCTCCGCCACCCTCGCCGAGCTGGGGATCGACGATTCGCCACCGCTCACTGCACAGGAGCGCACGGCCCGGGTCGTCCATCTGCTGCAGGCCCGATCGGGTGTCTACCACCCGGCAGCCTACGAGACCGCGGACATGGAGCAGTTCCGTCCCGAGCGCGACAGTCACGCGCCGGGAACGCACTGGTTCTACAACAACTGGGACTTCAACACGCTGGCCACGATCTACCGCAACGCGACCGGCGAGGACCTCTTCGAGGCATTCGAACGCCGGATGGCACGGCCGCTGGGCATGCAGGACTTCCGTCTCGAGGACACACGCTACGTGCACGACAAATCGAAGTCGGTGCATCCTGCCTATCTCTTTTCCCTGAGCGCGCGCGATCTGGCGCGCTTCGGACAACTCTGGCTGCGAGACGGATGCTGGAACGGCCGGGCCGTGGTTCCGTCTGCATGGGTGAGAGCGAGCGTCACTTCCTACTCGAAGGCGTTCGACGGCGGCTACGGATACGCGTCCTGGTGGACATACCCCGCCTGGTTCGGCGCCGAGTACGGCTACGACAGGCTCCGGTCCCATGACTCCTGGATGACGACCGGCACCGGCGGGCAGTTGATCTGGGTCGTTCCCGATCTCGATCTGGTCTTCGTGCACCTCCACGAGCGGTCCGC
>DATHVV010000016.1:0-42386 GCA_035461105.1 Longimicrobiales bacterium
CTCCGCACGATCGCCGCGCTCGCGTCGCCGCCGCTCGCCGAGATCGTCCCCGCGATCCTGCAGCCGAGTCAGAACTGGATCGCCGAGCACGTCCTCAAGACGCTCGGCGCCGAGCGCGGCACGGAAGGCTCCTGGAGCGGCGGGCTGGCCGTCGAGCGCCGCTACCTGAGCGACGTCGTCGGCATCGATTCGCTCGCGTTCAACCTGCGCGATGGCTCGGGTCTCGCGGCGCAGAACCTGCTCACGCCGGCGGCCACGGTGACGCTGCTCGATCACGTCCGCGCCGCGCCATGGCGGACGCAGTTCGCGGCGGCGCTCGCGGCGCCCGGCATGACCGGCAGCACGCTCGAGAACCGGCTCGCGCCGCTGGCCGGCCGGCTGGTCGCGAAGACCGGGACGATCGCGAACGTGAATGCGCTGAGCGGCTACCTGACGACCGACAGCGGCCGCGAGCTCACGTTCAGCATCCTGTCGAATGGATCCGGGCTGCCGTCCGCAACCGTGCGGGCGGCCATGGACAGCGTCGTGCGGCTGGTCGCACGGGAGGTGAGGTGAGATGACGTCGCGTGAGAAGGTGGTGCTCGCCCTGGCGGCGGTGGTCGCGCTCTCGCTGCTGGCGCTGCTCGTGCTCCAGCGCACTCGTACCGGTCAGATCGAGACCGAGCTCGCGCAGGTGCGCACGCAGCTGGCGCTGCAGCAGCACGAATCGACGCTTGCGGTCGTTGCCATCGAGGCCGGTCGCGGCAGCTTCGAGATCGCCAGGCAGCTGGCCAGCGAGTTCTTCAGCGGACTGCAGGGCACCCTCGATCGTGCGCCCGCGAATGCACGCCCGGTGCTCACCGACATCCTCGCGCAGCGCGATCCGATGATCACGGCGCTCTCGCGCTCCGACCCGCAGGCCGCGCCCCAGCTGATCCAGCTGCTGATGCGCTACCGCCTCGCCCTCGGCGAGCGCGTCGGGCCCCAGACTCCCGCCAGCACCGCCCCCGCCCCGACCACGGCCCCGGCCCCGGCGGACACGCCCTAGGCGCGGAAACGCGAAGGGCGACGCATGCCGCGTCGCCCTTCAACTCCGGCCGGCTCGGCCCTCAGCCCGCCTGCAGGCCCTCGGCAGGTGCGGCGCTGATGCCCAGCGCGGCCGCCGTCGCCCGGTACCCCTCCGCCAGGAACAACTCGGTGTGCTCGAAGTCGAACGTCGGATAGGCATCGAGCTGAGGCCGCACGTAGACCAGCGGCGGGCCCTGCCACGTCTCCAGCAGGTGCAGCTTGCGCGGATGGCCCATCACCTCCGTGATCCGGTGATGGATCGCGATCAGCCCCTTGGAGACCACCTCTTCCGCGTCCCGGACGCCGCCCCCGGCGACGTCGATCGCTACGATGCGATCCGCTCCCAGCCCTGCGGCATGCTCGAGCGGCAGCGGATTCAGCACGCCCCCATCCACGTACTGGCCCGCCCCGATGGGGTACGGCGGATAGAAGACCGGCAGCGAGCAGGACGCCTTCACCGCGTCCTTCAGGGCGACGTCACTCCGGCCGCCCGCGCCGAACCACACCTCCTCGCCGCTCCCCAGGTCCACCGCGTTGATCGCCACCGGCACCGTCAGCTCCCCGAAGGCCGCCGCCGGGATCACCGCGTCCACGAACGCGTGGATCGTGTCCCCCCGAAAAACGCTCGGCTGGCGGATGCCGTTCAGCAGCACTACCCAGCGGTTCAACACCGCTATGTCCTGCTTCCGGAACGCCAACGCCTTCTGCCGCAACGACTCGTACGTGTCGCCCGCGCCGATGCAGGCCGCGATCAGGGCGCCGATGCTCGTCCCCACGATCGCCGACACCTCGATGCCCGCTTCCCGGACCGCGCGCCACGCCCCGGCGTGGGCCATCCCCCGGACCCCGCCGCCGCTCAGCACCAGCACTGTTCGCATCGGCCCCTCCATGGTCGCGCCGTCACGCTAACCCCCTGAACGCGCCGGCGCACCGGAAGGTGACGCGGGCGCCGCGGCCCTCGCGAGCGCGCGCACGCGGCGTGCCTGCTTGACATCGTGCGCCGGGACGGGGTAGCTTCGTTGAGACGGAGAATCATTCTTGACTCGGCCCGAGGGCCGCGTCTTGTCGTGTACTGCCGAGGGCGGCGAATGAGCGAGCCATTGCTGAGAATCGAGAATCTGCACGCGGTCATTGCGGAGGACGGGACGGAGATCCTGCGGGGCGTGGACCTGGCGGTCGGGGCGGGGGAAGTGCACGCGGTCATGGGTCCGAACGGCTCGGGGAAGAGCACGCTGTCGAAGGTGCTGTCGGGGCATCCCTCGTACGAGGTGACGGAGGGGGAGGTCTGGTTCCGGGGAGAGAACCTGCTGGAGCTGGAGGTGGACGAGCGGGCGCGAGCGGGGATCTTCCTGGCGTTCCAGTATCCGGTGGAGATCCCGGGGGTGTCGATCGCGAACTTCATGCGCACGGCGGTGCAGGCCAACAGTCCGGGCGAGGAGGTCGACATCTTCGATTTCCAGGATGCGCTGGTGGACCGGATGCAGTTGCTGGAGATGGAGCCGGTGTTCGCGGAGCGCTCGGTGAACGAGGGCTTCAGCGGCGGCGAGAAGAAGCGCAACGAGATCCTGCAGCTGGCGATGCTGAAGCCGGGCCTGGCGGTGCTGGACGAGACCGATTCGGGGCTGGACATCGACGCGCTGAAGGTGGTGGCGCAGGCGGTGAACACGCTGCACGCGGAGCGTCCGGAGATGGCGATTCTGCTGATCACGCATTATCAGCGGATCCTGGACTACATCAAGCCCGACCACGTGCACGTGATGGTGGGTGGCCGGATCGCGCGGTCGGGCGGCGCGGAGCTGGCGCATGAGCTGGAGGCGCGCGGCTACGAGGCTTTCCGCGAGGCCGAAGCGTTGCGGTAGCAGGGAGCTGTTTCTTTTCACGCAGAGGCGCAGACGCGGCGTTCCGGGAAGCCGGGACGCTCAGGCCTTTGACTCAGAGGCGGGAAATGCCACAGAACGAGACGGTCACCGAGCTGGGGCTTGGGGAATACAAGTACGGCTTCATCACCGAGGGGCAGCCGGTCTTCAAGGCGCGCCCGGGTCTCGACGAATCGATCGTCCGTGAGATCTCGGCGCACAAGGGCGAGCCCGAGTGGATGCTCGCGTTCCGGCTGAAGGCGCTGCAGATCTACCGCTCGAAGCCGATGCCGACCTGGGGCGGCGACCTGACGACGCTCGACCAGACGCTGGACTCGATCTACTACTACATCCGTCCGCAGGACCGCATGGAGCGTTCGTGGGACGACGTGCCGCAGGAGATCAAGGACACGTTCGAGAAGCTGGGCATCCCCGAAGCGGAGCGGAAGGTGCTGGCCGGCGTCGGCGCCCAGTACGAGTCCGAGATGGTGTACCACTCGCTCAAGAAGGAGTGGGAGGACAAGGGCATCCTGTTCGAGTCGATCGAGGACGGGCTGCGCAAGTACCCCGAGCTCTTCCGCGAGTACTTCGCCACGGTGGTGCCGCCACAGGACAACAAGTTCGCGGCGCTCAACTCGGCGGTCTGGTCGGGCGGCTCCTTCGTCTACATCCCGAAGGGGGTCAAGGTCGACATTCCGCTGCAGGCGTACTTCCGCGTCAACGCGGAGCGCATGGGCCAGTTCGAGCGCACGCTGATCATCGTCGAGGAGGGTGCCCAGGCCCAGTACATCGAGGGCTGCACCGCGCCGGTCTACACCACCGAGTCGTTCCACTCCGGCGTGATCGAGATCATCGTCAAGCCGAATGCGCGTTTCCGCTACGTGACCATCCAGAACTGGTCGCACAACATGTACAACCTGGTCACGCAGCGGGCCATGGTCCACGAGCACGCCACCATGGAGTGGCTGGACGGCAACCTGGGCTCCAAGCTGACCATGAAGTATCCGTCCTGCTACCTGATGGGCGAGGGGGCGCACGGCGAGATCCTGTCGATCGCCTATGCTGGCGACGGCCAGCACCAGGACACCGGCGGCAAGGTGGTCCACGCCGCTCCCAACACGTCGTCGCAGATCATCTCGAAGTCGATCTCGAAGGGTACCGGCCGGGCCACGTATCGCGGCCTGTGCAAGATCTACGAGGGTGCGGAGAGCGCGAAGTCGAAGGTGGAGTGCGACGCGCTGCTGCTCGACGAGCGCTCGCGCACGGACACGTTCCCGTACATCGAGATCGAGGAGCAGAGCGCCAGCGTGGGTCACGAGGCGACGGTCTCGAAGATCGGCACCGAGCAGCTCTTCTACCTGATGAGCCGCGGTCTGTCGGAGGAGGAGGCCAGCGCCATGATCGTGCGCGGCTTCATCGAGCCGATCGCGAAGCAGCTGCCGCTCGAGTACGCGGTCGAGCTGAACCGGCTGATCGAGCTGGAGATGGAAGGCAGTGTCGGGTAGAACGGATTGACGGCGGGTGTGGGCGCGGCTGGGTGTTTTCGAGATCACTTCCTCTGGGCGATAGATGACGGCTACCGCGGTTGGGACGGGATACGGGAAAGAGGTGCTGGCGCGCTTCGCGTTGGAGCCGGACTGGCTGCGCGAGCAGCGGGCGGCGGCGTTCGCGGCGTTCGAGCGGCTGCCGCTGCCGACCACGAAGCTGGAGGAGTGGCGCTACACCGATCCGGCGAAGCTGAAGTGGGATCGGGTGGGCGTGGCACCGGCAGACGTGGCCGCGGACGAGACCGCGGCGCGGGCGGTGCTGGCCGGCAAGGAGAGCGGCGGTCACGTGATCGTGGCCGGCCTGCGCGTGGTCGAGATCGCGCTTTCCGAGGAGCTGCGCGCCAAGGGCGTGCTCCTGATGGAGCTGGCGCAGGCGGCGCGTGAGTACGGCGAGCTGGTGATGAGTCATCTCGGCAAGGCGCTGCCGGAGGACGCGGGCAAGTTCGCGGCCCAGAACGCGGCGTTCTGGAGCGCCGGGATCTTCCTGTACGTGCCGCGCGGCGTGCGCATCGAGACCCCGATCCGGGTCGTGCGCTGGATCGACCAGGCCGGCTTCGCGTATTTCCCGCGCACGCTGATGGTCGCCGGGGAGGCCAGCCAGGTGGGGCTGGTCGAGGAGTTCGTCTCGCCGGACCTGGCGAGCGCCACGTTCTCGAGCGGTGCCGTGGAGGTGTTCGCGGCCGCTTCCGCGCAGGTGCGCTACGTCGCGATGCAGCGCTGGGGTCGCAACGTGCACCACCTCTCGACGCAGCGCACGGTCGCGCAGCGGGACGCCAACTGCGACTCGCTGGTAGTGAATCTCGGGGCCACGGTCGCGCGCGTGGAGCTGCACGCGGCGCTGCGCGGGCCGGGTGCCCGGAGCGACATGCTGGGGCTCTACTTCGCGCAGCACGACCAGCATTTCGACCACTCGACGCGCCAGGACCACGAGGTGCCGCACGCCACCAGCGACCTGCTCTACAAGGGGGCGCTGGACGACCGCTCGCGGGCCATCTTCCGCGGCCTGATCAAGGTGTTCCCGAAGGCACAGCGTACCGATGCCTACCAGACCAACCGCAACCTGATCCTGTCGCGGAACGCGGAGGCGACGTCGCTGCCGAACCTGGAGATCGAGGCGGACGACGTGCGTTGCTCGCACGCGGCCACGGTGGGACAGCTGGACCGCGAGGAGCTGTTCTACATCATGAGCCGGGGCGTGGCGCGGCGCGAGGCGGAGCGGCTGGTCGTGTTCGGGTTCTTCGGTGAAGTGCTGGAGCGGCTGCCGATGCCCGAGGTGGTGCGCGAGCTGCGGGGGGCGATCGAGGAGAAGATCGCGGGATGACGGAGGCCGCGCCGGCGGGGTACCGGCGCGTCGCGAGCGAGAGCGACCTGCCGCCCAACACGCTGCTCAGCGTCGAGCTGGACGAGGAGGTCCGGGTCTGCCTGGCGCACGCGGACGGCCAGGTCTACGCGTTCCGCGACAACTGCACGCACAAGGATTTTCCGCTGTCGGCGGGAGAGCTGGATGACGGGCAGGTCGAGTGCGCCTGGCATGGCGCCCGGTTCGACATGGCGACCGGCCGCGCAGTGCGTCTGCCGGCCATCAAGCCGCTGCGCACCTACGAAGTGAAGATCGCGAACGGCGAGATCTACATCGCCGTCTGACGTACTGGAGGCTTCGTGTCCACCACCCTGCCTGCCCTCGACCTGGCCGCGGTCCGCCGCGACTTCCCGATCCTGGATCAGGAGGTCAACGGCCGGCGCATGGTCTACCTCGACACGGCGGCATCATCGCAGAAGCCGCGCGTGGTGATCGATGCGCTGGCGGATTACTACCGCACCGACAACGCCAACGTCCACCGCGGTCTCTACGATCTGTCGCGGCGCGCGACCGAGCGCTTCGAGGAGGCGCGCCACGTCATGGCCGGCTTCCTGAATGCGCCCTACGCCGATGAGATCATCTGGGTGCGCGGCACGACCGAAGCCATCAACCTGGTGGCTGCCTGCTGGGGCAGCGCCAACCTGACGCCGGGCGACGAGATCATCCTGACCCAGCTCGAGCACCACTCGAACATCGTGCCCTGGCAGCTGATCGCCCAGCGCACCGGTGCGGTCCTGAAGTACGTCGACATCGATGACGAGGGGCGGCTCCGGCTCGACCATCTCGACGAGCTGCTCTCGCCGCGCACGCGGCTGATGGCGTGCGGCCACATCTCGAACGCGCTTGGTACCATCAACCCCATCGCCGAGATCGCCGCGAAGGTGCACGCCGCGGGCGCACTGCTGCTCGTGGATGGCGCCCAGGGCGCGCCCCACCTGAAGATCGACGTGCAGGCGCTCGACTGCGATTTCTACGCGGTATCGGGCCACAAGATGTGCGGCCCGATGGGCATCGGTGTCCTGTGGGGCCGGCGCGAGCTGCTCGACGACATGCCGCCCTACCAGGGCGGCGGCGAAATGAT
The DNA here is from genome assembly GCA_035461105.1 of Longimicrobiales bacterium. Lineage (GTDB taxonomy): Bacteria > Gemmatimonadota > Gemmatimonadetes > Longimicrobiales > RSA9 > VEPF01. The sequence goes on from DATHVV010000016.1 coordinate 6,892, forward strand.
CGACCAGGTGCACCCCGAGATGTCGACGTGGGCGAGCGTGCCGCACAAATTCGAGGCGGGCACCCCGGATGTCGGTGCCGCCGTCGCGCTCGCGGTCGCCGCGCGCTACCTGAACGGGCTCGGCCACGAGGCCATGCACGCCCACGAGCAGGAGCTGATCCGGCACGGTTTCGAGGTGCTCGACGGCATACCCGGGCTGCAACTGTACGGGCCGCGCCGTCCGGAGGAGCGCATCGCCGTCTTCTCCTTCACGCTCGCCGGCGTGCACCCGCACGACATTGCCACCATCCTGGATGCCGAGGGCGTCGCCGTGCGCGCCGGGCACCACTGCACGCAGCCGCTCATGCGCCGGCTCGGCGTCCCCGCGACCGCGCGTGCCTCCGCCTACATCTACAACGGCACCGAGGACCTGGACCGCCTCGCGGATGGGCTCATGCTGGCCAAGTCGGTATTCGGGAGCTGACGCGGTGAGAGGGACGCCGCTCCCTCTCCCGCTCCCGCTCTGCTGTCAAGAGTTGCCGCACCGCGGGGCCGCCGTTCTCTTTCCCACGTCATGAACCACCTCCAGGGCCTCAATCCTGAGCAGCGCCGCGCCGTCCAGCACACCGAGGGTCCGCTCCTGATCCTCGCGGGTGCCGGCTCCGGCAAGACGAAGACGCTGGTCCATCGCGTCGTGCACCTGATCCGCGCCCGGCGCGTGGCGGCGGCGCGGATCGTGGCGGTCACGTTCACGAACCGGGCGGCGGACGAGATGCGCGAGCGCGTGCTCGCCTACGCGCCCGACGAGGCACGCGGCGTGGTGGTCAGCACGTTCCATGCGCTGGGCGCGCGCATCCTGCGCGATTACCACGAGCGGGCGGCGCTGCCGAAGCGCTTCGCGATCTACAGCACCGCCGACCAGCTGGGCGCGCTCAGGACCGCCTGCGCCGAGATCGCCATCGCGGACGACAGCTTCGAGCTGAAGCGCGTGCTGCGGCAGGTCTCGGACTGGAAGAACCGCGGCCTCGAGCCGGCCGATGCCCGGGGCGAGGTGATGGCGGCCGGCACGCGCGGCAACCGCTCGGACGACTATGCGGTGCTCGCTGCCGACGCGTACCCGAAGTACCAGGAGGTGCTGCGTGCGTGCGGCGCGCTGGACTTCGACGACCTGCTGCTGCGGGCGGTGCGCCTGCTGGACGAGGATGAGACGGTGCGTCGCGAGCTCTGGAAGCGCTGGCATTACTTCCTGATCGATGAGTACCAGGACACCAACGCCGTGCAGCTGCGCTTCGCGCGTCTGCTCGCGGGACCGCGCCGCAACCTGTGCGTGGTGGGTGACGACGACCAGTCGATATACGCGTTCCGCGGTGCCGACCTCGGCAACATCCTGGCATTCGAGCAGCATTTCCCGGGCGCGCGGCTGGTGACGCTCGAGCAGAACTACCGCTCGACGCAGCGCATCCTGGGCGCGGCGAATGCGATCATCGCCGGCAACCGCCACCGTCACCCGAAGCGGCTGCGCACCGCGAACGGGGTGGGAGCGGCGATCGACATCTGCGAGCACGAGGACGAGGTCGCGGAGGCCGAGGCCGTGGCGCGCGAGATCTCCGTGCGCCGTTTCGCAGGCAAGGCGCGGTGGGAGGACCTGGCGGTACTCTACCGCACCAACCCGCAGGCGCGGGTGCTGGAGGAGGCGCTGCGTGCCCAGGGCATCCCGTATCGCGTGGTGGGCGGCACATCGTTCTTCGACCGCAAGGAGATCGCGGACTGTCTCTCGTACCTGCGGGTGGCGGCGGTACCCGCCGACGAGCTGGCGTTGCGCCGCATCATCAACTTCCCGCCGCGCGGCATCGGACGGGCCACGGTCCTGAAGGTTGCGGAGCGGGCGCGCGCCGATGGCGTTCCCTTCGTGCGGGCGCTCACGCGGCTGACGGCGGCGGACACGGGTGTGGCTGGCGCCGAGGCGATCCGGCGCTTCGCGGATCAGCTGGACGAGGCGCGCGCCGGGCTGGCGCGCGCGGAGGCTGCCGCCGCGGCCGGACCGCCGCCGCCCGAGGCACTCTCGCCGATCGCGCAGTGGGCGGAAGACTGGTTCCGCGAGCTGCGCATCATGGACGCGGTGACCTCGGATCCCCGCAACCTCCGCTCGGCGGGTGTGCGGGCCGACAACATCCGTGACCTGGCCGGCACCATCGCGCGCTACGAGCGTCGCCAGTGGCAGCGGGCCGCGCTGGAGGGCGCTTCGTGGCAGCCGCCCTCGCTCAACGACGCGCTCGCTCGCCTGGCCCTCGCGGAGCTGGATCGCGATGAGGAGGACGGCGCGGACCAGCCGGCCGCCGTGACGCTCATGACGCTGCATTCGGCGAAGGGCCTGGAGTTCGGCGAAGTATTCCTGATCGGTCTCGAGGAGGGCATCCTGCCGCACGCACGCTCGCTCCCGGACGCGGCAGAGCCGGGCGGGAGCGACGGCATCGCCGAGGAGCGGCGGCTGCTCTACGTGGGCATCACGCGGGCCCGCCAGCGCCTCACGCTTTCCTGGTGCCGCACCCGCCGTCGCGGCGGCCAGAGCGCGACCGTGCTGCCATCCCGCTACCTGGAGGACCTGCCGGAGCCGCTGCTGAACCGGGTGGTTTCCGGCGCGAGCTCGCTCACGGCGGAAGAGTCCACCGAGCTGCGCCAGAACTTCTTCTCGCACATGAAGACGATGTTCGCGGATTGAGTGCGCCCGGCCGCCGCCCGGCGGCGGGAACCCGCCGTTTGCCCGCCCGCCGCCCGCCGGCGGGAGCTCACCGTTTGCCCGCCCGCCGCTCCGGGCGTCGCCGATTGACCCCGCCGGAACCCCGCGTCACATTCAGCCCATGATGATCGACCGCTCCACGCCGCCGCTCAGCTCGCTCTACCAGGAGCTGATCCTCGACCACTACAAGAAGCCTCGCAACAAGGGCGCGCTCGAGGACGCGGATTTCCGTGCGCACCTGAACAACCCGACCTGCGGTGACGAGATCTGGCTGATGCTCAAGCTCGAGGAAGGGCGCATCCGGGAGGTGCGCTTCCTGGGGGAAGGCTGCTCGATCTCGCAGGCGGCAGCGTCGATGATGACTCAGCTGGTGATCGGCAAGACGCGGGACGAAGCGGAGGCGCTGGCGCGCAAGTTCACGGCGCTCATGCACGGCGATGCGGAGGTGGCTCGCGACCGGGAGCTCGGGGATCTGCGCGCGCTCGCCGGCGTGAGCCGGTTCCCGGTGCGCGTGAAATGCGCGCTGCTCGGCTTCAACGCGCTGCAGGAGGCCTTCAAGGGTGGGCCGGCGGCGGCCGCGGACCCTGCGACCGGCGGCTGATTCGCGGTCAGAACTCGTCCAGCAGTCGCAGCGTTCGCTCCGAGTGGAACAGGGCGTCGAGGCCGTCCACGTCGCCACTGACCTCCGCCATTCCCAGCCGCGCCGCATCCCCCGCGCGCAGCTCCCCCGCAAAGACCTGCGCGAATCCGGTGGCGTCGATGGTGAGCGTGGCCGCGACCGCGCCCGGACGGCCATCGGTGCGGGTGCAGGTCACACGCCGGCCGTCGAACGCGACGTGCCACGGGCCTTCGTTCTCCGGCAGCAGCTCGTCGCGCAGCTGCAGCGCCAGGTCGAACGGCGGCACGGCGGGCCACTCGGGCCGCGCTTCGAGCAGTCCCTTCAGGTCGAGCACCCGGAGCATGGGGCCGCGCAGGATGCGGGCGGTCGGCGCCCAGAGCACGCGCTGCGGCCGGTAGCCCCGCGGGCGCGGGTCGTCGAGCAGCAGGTCGAGTCGCTCCTCGGGCAGGGCATCGTAGCGTATCGTGCCCCAGGCATCGCGCTGGAGCGAGAGCCAGCTGTACAGCTCGGCACGGGCCGCCCGGTCGCGGGCGACGAGCTCGTGGACGACCAGCGGGCGCCGGTCGGGGCTCCGGCTCCGGCCGTAGGAAATCAGGGCGTAGCCGCGCACCCCATCGCTTTCGGCACAGGCGTACACATGGCGCGTCCCCGGAGCCAGGTGCTGCCGCCAGATCGCGGCCGTGCGCTGGATCGGGCCGTGGCCGGCACGGGCGACGTCCTCGTAGCAGGCGTACACGCCGGGCAGCAGCTCGGCCCCGGCGAGCCGCACCGCCGGCCGTGCCATGGTCACGGGCAGCTGCCCGGGAGCGAACCGGTAGGCGTGCAGGCTCCCGACGAGACCCCAGCCGAGCCGGCGGTAAAAGTCCGGCCGGAACGGGTAGAGCACGCTGACCAGGTCACCCCGTTCGCGGCCGATGCGCACGGCCGCCGCGCAGAGCTGCGTGCCGATGCCGGCGCGTCGCGCATCGGCGGCCACGGCGACAGCCGCGAGGCCGAGCATCGGCGTGGCGGCGCCATGCAGGTACTGGGTGAGCGCATAGGCCCGGAACGCGCCCGCGACCCGGCCGTCGCGCTCGATGTACCATGCCTGGTCGATGCCGCCGAAGACACCGCCCTCCTCCAGTTGACGCACCCGCTGCTCGACGGTGCGTTCACCGGGAAACGCGTGCGCCCAGAGTTCCGCCAGGCGCCGGATGTCGCGGCGAACGGCCTGCCTCACCCCGGTGGTATGCGCCTCGCCCATGCTCCGATCTTGTGCGCTGGCCGCTCGCCGAGCAAGGCGCGAGGGTTGCACCGCAACGCGCACCGGTGGCAAGATCCGCGGGACGCGCCGGTCGTTGGGCGTGGCGCACCAGAGGAGGAGCGGGCATGAATCGGGTCGCGGTCGTGGCGGGTTGCCGCACTCCGTTCGCCAGGGCGGGCAGCGCTTTCGCCGACATCTCCCCCGTGGAGCTGGGCACTGTGGCCGTGCGGGAGCTGCTCCAGCGCGCCGAGCTCGATCCGGGAGAAGTCGACGAGCTGGTCTACGGCACCGTCGTTCCCAGCATCCAGGCGCCGAACGTCGCGCGCGAGGTCGGCCTCGCGGCGGGGCTCCCGGCGCGCGTACCCGCATTCACCGTCAGCCGCGCCTGCGCGTCGGCCAACCAGGCGATCACCTCCGCGGCCGACATCATCGAGCGCGGCCACGGCGGCGTCGTGGTCGCGGGCGGCGTCGAGATTCTCTCGGACGTGCCCATGCTGCTCTCGAAGCGTCTGCGCAACGCCCTGCTCGCCGCCTCGAAGTCGAAGTCCCTGCGCGGGCGGGTTCGGGCCCTCGCCGGCATCCGGCCGCGCGACCTGGCGCCGACCGTGCCTGCGATCGCGGAGCCGTCCACGGGCGAGAGCATGGGTCAGAGCGCGGAGCGGATGGCCAAGGAGAACGGCATCAGCCGTGAAGCGCAGGATCGCTGGGCGCTGCGCTCGCATCAGCTCGCCGCACAGGGGCTGCAGGATGGCCGGCTCCGTGAGGAGATCGTGCCGGTGTTCCTGCCGCCCCGCTACGAGCAGGTGCTGGATACCGACAACGGCGTGCGCGCCGACACTTCGCTCGACCGGCTGGCCACGCTCAAGCCGGTCTTCGACCGGCGCTACGGCTCGGTGACGGCCGGCAACGCGTCGCCGCTCACGGACGGGGCGTCGGCGGTGCTCCTGATGAGCGAGACGCGGGCGAAGAGCCTGGGCTGCGAGCCACTCGGCTACCTGCGCAGCTGGGCGTACGCGGCGCTCGATCCCGGCGATCAGCTGCTGCAGGGGCCGGCCTACGCGGTGCCGGTCGCCCTCGAGCGAGCCGGCATTACAATGAAGGATGTCGAGCTGTGGGAGATGCACGAGGCATTCGCGGCCCAGGTGCTCTCCAACATGCAGGCGCTGGATTCCTCGAGCTTCGCCCGCGAAAAGCTCAACCGCGCCGAGAAGGTCGGTCTGCCGGACGAAAGCGTGATCAACGTGATGGGCGGCAGCATCGCGCTCGGTCACCCGTTCGGCGCGACCGGGGCGCGCCTGCTCACCACCTGCCTGAGCGAAATGCGGCGCCGCGGCGCCGGCATCGGTCTGATCTCGGTATGCGCCGCGGGTGGCATGGGCTTCGCCATGGTCGTGGACCGGTAGGCCCGCCTACCGGCCTGGACCGGCAAGCCCGCCTACCGATCCGCGCCGCTGCGGGTGTGGACTACCTTCCCGCCGATGATCGTGTAGTCCACCTGCACCTCGGGCAGCCGCTCCGGCGGGATCGAGAGCAGGTCCGCGGACAGCACGACCAGGTCGGCGAGGCGCTCGCTCTCGAGCGTCCCGAGCGTGCGCTCCGCGAAGCCGCCGAAGGCGTTGGCAGCAGTGTAGGCGTGCAGGGCTTCGGCCACGCTGATCTTCTCTTCCGGTACCCAGCCACCCGGGTTCGCGCCGTCGATGGTACGGCGCCGGACCGCCGCGTCGATCCCGAGCAGCGGCTGCAGTGGCGCCACCGACCAGTCGCTCCCGAACATCACGGACGCGCCTGCATCGAGCAGCGACCGGAACGCGTACGTCGTACGGATCCGCTCCGGTCCGATCCGGCGCGCCGCCCACCGCCCGTCGTCGACCGCGTGGTAGGGCTGCATCGAGGGCAGCACCCCGAGCGGCGCGAAGCGCGCGATTGCGGCGGCCGACAGGTGCTGGGCGTGCTCGATCCGGAAGCGCCGGTCGCGCGGCCCGTTCTCGCGCGCGACGGCCTCGAAGACATCGAGGAGCCAGTCGTTCGCGCGGTCTCCGATGGCGTGCACGGCGACGTGCAGACCGGCGGCGTCCGCCCCCTGGATCGAGCGCCGGAGCTGCGCGGTGTCGGTAACCACCAGGCCGGCGGTGCCGGGCTCGTCGAGATACGGCTCGTAGAACCAGGCCGTGGTCGAGCCGAGCGATCCGTCCACGAACCCCTTCAGCCCTCCCCACCGCAGGCGGGCGTCGCCGGTGCCGTTCCGCGCCACGTACTCGCGCAGCCTTTCCCACGTCGCGAGCGGCACGAACGCATAGATCCGCAGCACCAGCTCGCCAGCGGCCGCGGCGCGGCGGTAGGTCTCCAGGTCCTCCCACCCGCCCATGTCGTGCACCATGGTGAGACCGTTCGCGATGGCGTGGGCCTGGGCGCGCCGGAACGCCTGGTCGCGGTCCGCCGTGCTGGACTCCGGGATCAGCCGCGTGACCAGCGACATCGCCTCGTCCTTCAACACGCCCGTCGGCTCGCCGGCCGCATCGCGCACGATCGTGCCGCCCGGCGGATCGGGAGTCGCGCGCGTGATGCCCGCCAGCTCCAGCACCCGCGTATTGACGAGCGCCATGTGACCGTCGAGCCGGCTCACGAACACGGGGTGGGCGCCGGCCGCCGAGTCGATCCAGGTTCGTTGCGGCAGCGGCGCGCCCGGCCACAGCTCGTGGTCCCAGTCGCCGCCCGTGATCCACTGGCCGGCGGGCAGCGTGGCGGCGAACTCCCCGATGCGGGCGGCGAAGATCGCGGGTGTGGCGGCGTCGCGCAGGTCGACGCTGCCGAGCTGGAATCCGCCCGAGAGGAAGTGCACGTGGTCGTCGATGAAGCCGGGCACCACCATGCGCCCGTCGAGGTCGATCCGCCGCGTGAGCGGCCCCTCGAAGCGCTCCACTTCGGCGGTCGTGCCGACGTGCAGCACGCGACCCGAGCGGATCGCGATCGCCTCGCGGACGGGTGCGCCGGTCACGCCGGTCCACACGACGCCGCCCGTCAGAATCAGCTCGGCCGGCCGCGGCTCGATCGCGCACGCCGTCAGGACGGAGGCAAGCAGCAGCGTCACGTTTCGCATGGTCATTACCTGCGCGGAGGTCGTTACCCGGCCGTGTCCGCGGCACGACCGGAGCGTCACAAGGGGGCGCTATCGTGCGTTGATGGAATGAAGGGATCGCCGGAACGAGAGTGCCGCGAATCGGCACGCGTCGTGCACTCGATGATCCCGGGCCGGCGCACCGCGCCGGCGCGATGCCGCAACGCCGGTGTGAGGAGGCACATATTCGTACCCTGAGTGTCAGCCTGCTGGCTGTAGCCGCGATCGCCGCGAGCGTGATCCTGACGCGGATTCGCGTCCAGGAGGGCGACGTCCTGGCGCATGCCGGCGAGAATCAGCCGATCCGCGTGCCCCTCGACGCGCTGCGTGCCGCCGGCATGTAAGCCTGCTCCCCGCCCAGCCGACCTGCGCGCTCGCCCCTCCCGGGTCGGCGCGCATTTCTGTAAGCGCCCCCGGCATCGCTGCGTCAGGGCGATGGTGCCGCGGAACTGTGGTCGTGGATGATGCGCCAGCTCGACAGGTGACGGGTCAGCACCAGAGTGAACCAGCCGCTGCCCTGCTCGGTGCCGGTCGCGGGGTCGAGCAGCACGTAGCGCCCGAGCGCCAGGGCATGGTCCGCGTTCAGCGGCCGGACACCGATGTCCTCGAACCGCAGGTGCTGCTCCGGCCGGCCGCTGCGCCAGTACGACGCACGATAGCGGCGGCGTATCTCGTCCACCCCGTACGTGACGGTGCCGCCCACGAACGCGGTGCTGGGCACATCCAGGTAGTCGTCGAGGAAACCCTCGAGGTCGCCGGCGTTCCATGACGCGGCGGAGGCATGCAGCATCGACCGTACCTCGGCCGCGGCATCGCCGGGCACGGCAGCGGGCGCTGCGGCTCTCGGTGCGCAGGCGGCGCCCAGGAGCAGCAGCCCCGCGCCGGCCAGCTCAGCCGAAATGCGCGCGGTTCTTCTCGATGTAGTTCGTCCATTCCGGCGGGACATCGGTATCCGGGAAGATGGCGGTGACTGGGCACTCCGGCTCGCAGGCACCGCAGTCGATGCATTCGTCCGGATGGATGTAGTACTGGTCCTCGCCTTCGTATATGCAGTCGACCGGGCATACCTCGACGCAGCTGGCGTCCTTGGTACCGATGCAGGGCTCTGCGATGACGTACGGCATTTCGGCTGTTCCAATCTCCAATCGATGGCCGTTCCCGCCCCCGGAAACGCCCGCTGATAGTGCCATTCCCCCGTCGGGGTCGCAAGCTGCCGGATCCGTGCCGCGACGCCGGAACAGGTACTGGGATCAGGAGCGTCGCCGGCCGGCTGCCTCGAGCCAGCGGCGCATGCGGCGGGCGAGCAGCGCATCGGTGCGCTCGGCCACCGGCAGGTACACTTCGGCGACCTGGGCGCGGAAGCCGGCGGCGTCGGCGTACTCGACCATGTGCAGATGGCGCGCATGGTCGAGCCGCTCGGCGCACGCGACCAGGCGCACGCGGCGCGGCGCCGCGACCAGCGCCTCGAGCAGGCGCTCGCCCGCGCGTGCCGGCACCGGGATCTGCAGGGGCCCGGCCGGCACGGTATGCCAGTCCGGCACCAGCGAGTCCACGCCCACGGCAGTCGCGAGCACGACGGGATCGACCTCGGCGCAGTCGTCGAGCAGGATGAGGGCAGTGCGGGCCGGGTGCAGGAACCAGGGGTGGTGATCGTCGAGCGCGGCCCGCAGTCGCAGCGCCGCGGTGAGCGCGCTGTCCAGCGCCGGAGGCGCGGATACTCCCGTCAGCCGCTCCCAGCTGTCCAGCACGCGGGCCCGCATGGCGCGCGCGCGCGGCGATGTCAGGGCGTCCAGGGGGGCTCCGCGGCGCCGGTGGCGGCGTTCTCCCGGCGGGCTGCGACGAACAGGAAGTCGGAGAGTCGGTTCAGGAGCATCACGATGGCCGGGTCGACGGTCTCCGTGCGGGCGAGCGCGACGACGCGGCGCTCGGCGCGCCGGCAGACGGTGCGCGCGACGTGCAGCGCCGCGCCGCCCGGTCCGCCGCCCGGCAGGATGAAGGAGCGTAGCTCGGGCAGCACCGCGCTGGCCTCGTCCATCCATTGCTCCAGCTCCGCGATGCGCTGGAGCGGAAGCGGCGGCAGCGAGGGCGCGCGTCGGCCGACGGGCGCGGGCGGAGTCGCGAGGTGCGCCCCGATGGCGAAGAGGTCGTGCTGCAGCGGCAGCAGGCGCTGCCGTATCCAGTCGTCGCGCAGCTGCGTGAGCACCCACCCCAGCGTCGCGTTCAGCTCGTCCACCTCGCCGTAGGCATCGACGCGCGTGGCGGCCTTCGAGGTGCGCCCCCCGCCGAACAACGAGGTGTCGCCATCATCACCGGTCCGGGTATAGATCCGGGACGCCGTCATGTCACCTCCACCGCGGGGTCGAGCAGCTCGAGGGTGCCCCCGGTCGCGTCCAGGCGGGCGCGCACGCCGAGCGGCAGTGTCCAGTTCTCGCTGACGTGGCCAATCGGCAGCCCGACCACCGCGGGTACGGCGGCGCGGATCGCCACCTCCTCGAGGAGCGCCGTCGCGTCGGGGTCGCCCGGGTCGCCATCGCATTCGGTGAACCGGCCGAACGCGAGACCCGCCACCTCCTCGATCAGGCCGCTCAGCTCGAGCTGCCGGAGCAGGCGGTCGATCCGGTAGGGTGCCTCCCCGACGTCCTCCAGGAACAGGATCCGGCCGCGCGTCTGCGCCTGCCAGGGTGTCCCGCAGAGTGCTCCCACGAGCGCCAGGTTGCCGCCTACCAGGGTCCCTTCGGCCGTCCCGCTCACCAGTGTGCGGATGCCGGGGTCGGCGGGAAGCGGGAGCACGCCCGCGGCGCCGGAGCCCAGCAGCACGCGCCGCAGACAGTCCTCCGACAGGGGCGCCAGCCCGCCGCCCGGGTGCGGCGCGTGGAAGGACACGATGCCGGCGCGGTCGAGCCAGAGGTGCAGCGCGGTGTTGTCGCTGAATCCGAGGAAGGCCGGCGCCCGCGCGGGCAGCCGCAGCCGCGCCAGCAGCCGCATCGTCCCGTACCCGCCGCGCAGCGCCCAGACGGCATCGATGTCGGGATCGTCGAGCGCCTGCTGCAGGTCCCGCAGCCGGCTTTCGTCGCCACCGGCAAGGTAGCCCGAGTGGTACAGAACGCCCGGCGATATCACCGGCTCGAGCCCCAAGCGGCCGCAATCGGCGAGCGCCGCGGCAAGGCGTTCCTCCGTGATGGGGCCGGCGGGTGCTACGAGCGCGACGCGCGCGCCCGGCCGCAGCATGGGCGGCAGTCGGCGGGGCCGATCGTCGTCGATCGCTCGCATGCAGCGGCTCTCAATCCGCGCCGGCGGGTGCCTGCGCGGTGGCGCGGAACGCGAGCCAGTAGCCGTCGAAGACGGGCACGAACAGGAGTCCGTCGGCCCCCGCCCGGCGGTAGTACGCCACCCCTTCGTATGCGCCGAGCTGGTCCATCTCGGAGAGCGGCGCCGCGACCGGCATGCCGGCTGGCTGGTAGCCCCTGCCCTCGTGGCGCAGGGGCTCGGCGCGCGCGTACCACTCGTAGCGCGTCAGGTCGTAGTAGATCCGATCGGAGGGCAGGTGATCCCGAGGCGCGCGCGCGCTGCCGGCGGCGGCCGCTGCGGGCGGCAGCGACGCGGGTATCCCCGGGGTGTCCGGCGCGACTTCCGGCACGCTCATCCCGTCGCAGGCGGCGAGCAGCAGGCCGATCACCGGCGCAAGCATCGACTTCATTCGCATCATCCTGAGAAGCATTGCACTTACACGTTGCGGGTGCAACCGCCATGCCGGTCACTGGCCCGTGCGGGACCCGCCCGGTATCTTGCGCCATTCCCTCTACCCGGCGGCAGACCATGGACGACGCGACCAGCGCCGCGCGCGAAGCCAATCGCCTCTACTGGGAAACGGACGAGCCGGTCGGCGACATCGCCGCGCGTCTCGATTTCTCCCGGCGCGCCCTCTACGACGCCATCGAGCCGCTGCCGACCGGCGAAACGTGCAGCGAGTGCGGCGGCGCCTACGGCTACCCGAACCGCTCCGCGCGCAACGCCGGGCTGGCGATCTGTGCGGCATGCGGCGCGGAAGCGCCGGCGGCGGCGGAGCCCGGTGAGCCGGAGCCGCAGCCCTGGACGTGGAGTCCGGAGACGATCGGCACGCTCGATCGACGCGTCCTGTGGATGGCGGGCGCGGCGCTCGCGGGCGCGCTCGTGGCCGCCGCCGCGACACTGCTGGTACTGCCCGAAGACTAAGCCATGCCGCTGGCGGGCGATGAGCTGCCGGAGCTGCGAACGTCCGTGCCCGGACCGGCAAGCATCGCGCTCGCGGGCCGGCTTGCGCAGGTGGAATCCCGCAACATCACGGCGCTCGCGCCGATCCCGCCCATCTTCTGGACCGAGGCACGCGGGCCCCTCGTCCGGGACGCGGACGGGAACACCTACATCGATCTGACCGCCGGGTTCGGCGTCGCCGCCGCCGGGCACGCGAACCCCGCGGTGGCCCGGGCCATCGCGGACCAGGCGGCGCGCCTGCCGCACGGACTGGGTGACGTGTACCCGCCGGACATCAAGGTCCGCCTGCTCGAGCGGCTGGCCGAGATCGCACCCGGTACGTTGACCGTCTCCATCCTGGGCAGCGCTGGGGCGGAAGCGGTCGAGGCCGCCCTCAAGAGCGCCCTCCTGCGCACCGGGCGGGCCGGCGTGCTCGCGTTCCAGGGCGCCTATCACGGCCTTACCTTCGGCGCGCTCGCGGCCACCTGGCGTCCCGAGTTTCGCGAGCCGTTCACGGCGCAGCTCTTCTCCGGCGTGCGCTTCGCCCCGTTCCCCCGCGCCGCCGGGGACCTCGACGCCTGCCTGGAAGCCGCGCGCGGGCTGCTCGAGGCTGCCGAGAGCTCGCCGTTCCCCATCGGCGCCATCATCGTCGAGCCGATCCTCGGACGGGGCGGACTCGTGGTCCCGCCGCCCGGCTTCCTGGCTGCCCTGCGCGGCCTGGCCGACGGCGCGCGGACGCTGCTGGTCTTCGACGAGATCTACACCGGCTGCGGGCGCACCGGACGCTGGTTCGCCTGCGAGCACGAGGCCGTCGTGCCGGACATCCTCCTGGTTGGCAAGGCGCTCACGGGCAGCATCGCGCTCAGCGCGGCGATCGGCACCCCCGCCGCCATGTCGGGCTGGCCGGAATCCACCGGCGAGGCGATTCACACGAGCACGTTCCTGGGCAATCCGGTGGCGTGCGCCGCGGCCCTCGCCCAGCTCGACGAGATCGAGCGGCTCGGGTTGATCGAGCGCGCGGCGGCGCTCGGCGAGCGCATCGAGGCCCGGGTCCGGGACTGGGTCGAGCTGCCGGGCGTGGCCGCGCACCGCGGCCGGGGGCTGCTCCAGGGCGTGCTGCTGGACACCCCGCAACGTGCCGCCAGGGTCGTCGCGGAAGCGCTCCAGAGCGGCGTCCTGCTGCTCGCCGAAGGGGATGGCGACGTGCTCGCGATCACCCCGCCCGCGGTGATCACCGACCCCCAGCTCGACCATGCCCTCGCCGCGATCGAGCGCGCGCTCCGGCTGGCGTGAAGGGACCGGCTGCCCGACGGGCCAGCTGCGCCCTAGATTGTCGCGCGGGCTCGGCGCCGTACCATTGCCTTTTGCGGACTGCATTCACAGCTTGGGGGCCGGTCCGGTGACAATCCGCAACGTTCTGATCACGGGTGCGACCGGGTTCGTCGGGTCGCACGTCGCGGAGGCGCTCGCGGCCCGGATCGAGCAGGTGCGGGCAGTGGTGCGACCGACGAGCGACACGGCCCGCCTGCGGACGCTCGACGTCGCCATCGAAACCGCGACATTCGAAGACCGGACCGCGCTACGCCGCGCAGTGCAGGGCGCCGAGGTGATCGTCCATCTCGCCGCCCTGACGCATGCCCGCACCCGGGCGGAGCTGGAACGGGTGAACGTCGAGGGCAGCCGGGCGCTGCGCGACGCGGCGCTCGCGGCAGACCCGCGCCCCCGGCGCATCGTTTACATGAGCTCGCTCGCCGCGGCGGGCCCCAGTTGCGGGCGGCCGGTGGCCCGGACCGACGCGCCCCGGCCGCTCACGGCCTATGGCCGAAGCAAGCTCGCCGGGGAGCGCGTACTGCTCGAGGCCGCGGACCGCCTGGAGATCGTGATCCTGCGGGCGCCCGCCGTGTATGGCCCGCGCGACCCGGAGATGCTGCGTTTCTTCCGCATGGCCCGATTCGGCGTGCTGCCGGTGCCTTCGGGGCCGGCACGGCCGCTTCAGCTCGTGCACGTGGAAGACCTCGCCCGCGCGGTGGTCGCGGCTGTGGAGGCCCCGGCGGCGCGGGGCGTATACCACGTCGCCGAAGCGCAGGCGCACGCCTGGGCGGACGTCTGTCGCATGCTCGGCCGGGTTGCCGGTCGGCGGGTGCGCCTGCTGCGCGTGCCGCCGGCCGCGATCGGCGCGGCGGCGGCGGTGAGCGAGCTGGGCGCGCGGCTGAGCGGCAGGAGCAGCATCTTCAACCGCGACAAGGCGCTCGAATTACTCGCCGAGGGCTGGCTGTGCGACACGGAGGCCGCCCGCGAGGAGCTCGGCTTCGAGGCGCAGATTCCGCTGGAAGAAGGGTTCCGGCGGACGTGGCAATGGTATCGCAACGAGGGGTGGTTGTAGCGTGAGGCGCTCCAGCCAAACGGGAGATGGCATGAGTCTGTTCGAGAAGTGCTACCGCTACACCATGGCGCGCGAGGTCCAGGCCTCGGGCTATTACCCGTACTTCCAGCCGATCGAGGCGTCCTACGACACGGAAGTCGTGATCCGTGGCGAGCGCAAGATCATGGTCGGGTCGAACAACTACCTGGGGCTGACACACCACCCGAAGGTACACGAGGCGTCGATCGCGGCGCTTCAGCGTTACGGCAGCGGCTGCACCGGGAGCCGGTTCCTGAACGGCACCCTGGACCTGCACGAGGTGCTGGAGGAGCGACTCGCGAAGTTCGTCGGACAGGAAGCCTCCCTGGTGTTCAGCACCGGCTTCCAGACCAACCTGGGTGTGATCGCGGCGCTGGTCGGCCGCGATGACCACATCTTCTCGGACAAGCTCAACCATGCCAGCATCGTGGACGGCGCGCGCCTCTCGCCGGGCGTCGTGCATCGCTACCCGCACAGCGACCTGCGCTCGCTGGAGCGCGAGCTGGCGCGCACGCCGTCGGAGGCGGGCAAGCTCATCGTGACGGACGGCATCTTCTCGATGGAAGGCACCATCGTGGACCTGCCCGGTATCGTCGCGCTCGCCGAGTTCTACGGCGCCGAGATCCTGGTCGACGACGCGCACTCCTTCGGCGTGCTGGGCGAGCGGGGCGGCGGCACGGCCCAGCACTTCAAGCTGGAGGATCGCGTCTCCCTGATCATGGCGACGTTCTCGAAGTCGCTCGCGTCGATCGGCGGCATGGTCGCCGGGCCGGAGGACGTGATCCACTACCTGAAGCATCACGCCCGCTCGCTGATCTTCAGCGCGAGCATGCCGCCCGCCTCGGTGGCCGGGACGCTGGCCGCGCTGGAGGTTCTGGAAACGGAGCCGGAGCGGCGCGAGCGGCTGTGGCACAACACGCGTCGCATGCAGGAAGGGCTCAAGAGCCTGGGTTACGACATCGGCAAGAGCGAGACCCCCATCGTGCCCGTGAACGTCGGCGACCTGCAGCGCATGCTGGTCTTCTGGAAGACGCTCTTCGATGCCGGCGTGTTCACGAACCCTGTAACCCCGCCCGCAGTGCCCGAGAATTCCTGTCGGCTGCGGATCTCGCTGATGGCGACGCACACCGACGAGCACGTCGACTTCGTGCTCGACGCGTTCGCGGCCGTCGGCAAGAAGATGGCGATGATATGATCGAGCGCCCCGTGACCGTGCGGCCCGTCCGGGGACGCGCGGAGCTCGATGCGTTCGTACGCCTGCCTTGGCGCCTGTACCGGGATGATCCGCACTGGGTGGCGCCGCTGCTCGCCGACGTGCGCGCCGCGCTCGACGGGCGCAAGCACCCCTTCCACCGCCACGCCGAGATCGAGCTGTTCCTCGCCCTGCGCGATGGCGCCGCGGTGGGCCGCATCGCCGCCATCGTCAACCGGGCGCACAACGACTTTCACGGCGACCGCCTGGGCTTCTTCGGACTCTTCGAGTGCATCGACGAGGAGCCCGTGGCGGCCGCCCTGCTGGGCGCGGCCGAGGCCTGGCTGCGCGAGCGCGGACGCGATGCCGTGGAAGGACCGATGAACCTCTCGACGAACGACGAGCTGTACTCGCCGGGCGTGCTCATCGATGGGTTCGGGATCCCGCCCGCGGTGATGATGGCGTACACGCCGCCCTACTACCCGCGTCTGCTCGAGGCGGCGGGCTACGGCAAGAGCAAGGACCTGGTGGCGTACTGGGTGGACGGGTCGAAGGGGCTGCCGGATCGCTTCAACAGCGCGCTCGCGCGCGCGCAACGGGCCGCCAACGTCACGATCCGTCCGCTCGACATGAAGCGCTTCGACGCCGAAGTCGCGATCATCCAGGAAATCTACAACAGTGCCTGGGAGCAGAACTGGGGTTTCGTGCCGATGACGCCGGCCGAGATCGAGTACATGGCGAAGCACCTCAAGCCCGTGGTCGAGGCCCGGCTCTGCGGCCTGGCCGAGATCGACGGTGAGCCGGTCGGTTTCGCGCTGGCGCTGCCGGAGTACAACCAGGCGTTGCGTCACCTGAACGGACGGCTGCTCCCGTTCGGCGTCTTCAAGCTGCTCTGGTATCGACGCCGCATCAACGCCGTGCGCGTCATCACGCTCGGACTCAAGCCGCCGCACCGCTCGAAGGGCATCGATGCCATGCTGATCGGGCACATCTTCCGGGAGTCGACGCGCATGGGCATCCCGCGCGGGGAGTGCTCCTGGATCCTCGAGGACAACGTGGCGATGCGACGCGGCATCGAGCGCGGTGGCGGTACGGTCACGAAAACGTACCGGGTCTATGGCCGACCCCTGGAGCCGGCAACGCAGGCGTGACGCAGGACGCTCCTGCCGGCCAGCCGCTCCACCGGCTGCTCGCCCTCTACCTCCTGATCGCCACGCCGCCGCTGCTGCTGCCGCAGCGGCCGGCGGCATGGCCGCTGCTGCTCGCACTGCACGCGCTCGCTTTCCTGATCGCGTTCCCGCCCGGGTTCCTGCGCGCCGGGCTCGAGCGCGCCCGCAGCGCGTTCCCGCGGCTGCTGCGATTCCTGCTGGACTGGTATCCCGTGGCGCTGATCCCGGCGCTCTACACCGAGCTGGCGCCGCTGAACGCCGCGGTGCACGGGGGACACTACTTCGACGACATCGTTCTCGGCTGGGAGCAGGCGGTCTTCGGTGGCCAGCCGAGCCGTGACCTGGCGGCCGCCGCGCCCCGCCTGTGGCTCTCGGAGCTGCTGCATGGCGGCTACCTGTCGTACTACTTCATCATTTACGTGCCGCCGATCCTGCTGTATGCCACCGGCCGCTACGCCGATTTCCGGCGGGCCGTGTTCGCGCTCATGCTCGCGTTCTTCCTGCACTACGTGTTCTTCATCTACTTCCCCGTGCAGGGTCCCCGCTACCTGTTTCCTGCGCCCGGCGGCGTCCTGGCCGAGGGTCCGCTCTACCGGTTCACCCACATGCTGCTCGAGGCCGGGTCGAGCCAGGGCGCGGCATTTCCGTCCTCGCACGTGGGCGTATCCGTCGCGCAGACGGTGATCGCGTTCCGCTTCCTGGGACGCCTCGCTCCGGTGCTCGGCCTGCTCACGCTCATGCTCGCGCTGGGCGCGGTGTACGGTGGTTTCCATTACGCGATCGACGCCGTGTGCGGCGCGCTGCTCGGCGGCCTGGCCGTGCTGCTCGCGCCGCACGCGTACCGGGTCCTGGGCGGCCGCGCGCGTGGTGGACGCGTGGCGTGAGCGGGCGCGCGGTGGTCCCGGCGCTGGCGGCGGCGGCGATCGTGGTCTGGCTGGCGGCCGGAGAGCTGGCGCCCGCGGCCCGGCTCTGGACCACGTTCCTGCTGGTCGCGTTCCCGGCGCTCATGGTGCTGCAGGCGCGCCTGGTCGGGCGTCCCTCCGAAGTGATACGGCTGCCGCTCTACCTGGCCTCCGCGATCGCGCTCTGGGTGCTGGCCCTGCTCACGCTCGCGATCGCCCTGCGTTCCGGCTTCACCGCCGTCGAGCTGGGCCTGGTCCCGGGCCGTCCGGGCGAGCAGCTGATCTGGGCGGGCGTGGTCATCATCGCTGCCGAGGCGGTGATGCTGGCCGGGTATCGGCTGGGGATGCGCGAGGCGCCGCTGGTCACGCTGCTGCTGCCGCGCACCGCGCGCGAGCGCCTCGCCTTCGTCGGCCTCTCCCTCACGGCGGGCATCACCGAGGAGCTGGTCTTCCGCGGATTCCTGATCACCGTCCTGACCATCGCGAGCGGGTCGCTCACGCTGGCGCTCATCCTGAGCGCGCTTACCTTCGGAATCGTGCATGCGTACCAGGAGCCGGCCGGCGCCGCCCGCGCCACCGTGCTCGGGCTGCTCCTGTCCGCGCCCTTCGTTGCGACCGGCAGCCTGCTCGGCGCCATGATCGCGCATGCGGCGATCGATGTGCTCGGCGGGTTCTGGCTGGGACCCCGGCTGCTGCGCGACGGGACCGCTGCGCGCTGACGCGCGCGCCGGCGCGGCGCGGGGCATACGCGTTGCGTACGCTGGGAATGCGGGTGTACTACCTCACGAAAGGCCGAACCATGGTGACACGCGAACGCGTCGCGAACGAATCCGCGGAACCGGACGAGGCGTCGGTGCGTACGCTCCTGCGTCGCCTCGGCACCGACACCGAGTCGCTGCTCCGCGCGGAGCTGACGCTCGCCAAGCTCGAGTTCCGCGAGCTCGCCAGGCAGGCCGCACTCAACGGCGTGAAGGTCGGCATCGCGGCCGCGATCGGGTTCGCCGGCATGCTCGCGATCCTGGCGTGGCTGGTGCTCGTGCTGGGCGAGGCGCTGGGTGGGGCCCACGGCACCGCGGCGCTCATCGTCGGGGTGGTCCTGCTCGCAACCGGGGCCCTGCTCGGTTTCGCCGGGATCCGGGGCCTGAAGCGGGAGAGCACTCCGCGCGCGACCATCGACTCGCTGCAGACCGGCAGGGACTGGGCGCAGCAGGAAGTGCAGCAGCTCCGGAGCGGGCTCAAGGAGCGCGCTCCGCGCTCCCCCGAGCTTCCGCCCGCCTGAAGGAGGATGCCCATGGACAGGGAACCCGCGGCCGCGGCCGCGACGGACCGGGCGGGCCTGCCGCACCCCCGCACCACGGACGATGCGAGCGTCCCGGCGCGCGTGGGTGCCGTGGTCGGCCGGGCCAGTGCCGGTCTGCGCCGGGGCGCCGAGGAGCTCCGTCAGACCGCCGGACCCCGGATCCGGGAAGAACTCGCCGAGCGCATCAGGGTGCGCCCCCTGCTCAGCCTGGGCATCGCCGTGATCGCCGGATTCCTGCTCGGGCGCGCGCTCCGCGACTGATACCGGGGTTCCGCGCGGTCGGTACTTTGTAGCCGACGGGCTCCTGCCCGCTCCGGTCCGCGAGTCCGATTTCCCGGGCGTCACGCGTTCCTGATGCAGCGGCCGGAACGTTGCATTGCGTACGGCATAAGAAAGGTGGAGCCGTCGACGCAGGCGGGAGTGAGACCGTGATACTCTACTGCAACTTCGAGGAGCTGTCGGCGCTGGCCGCCGCGGTCGAGCGCGCGCTGGAGGGCGCGGGCGCTGGCCATCATCCCGTGGTGGCCCCCCCGCGGGCGGTGGCCGACCTCGAATCGCTGCGTCCGCGCCTCGGTCCCGAGCTGACCATCACCTCGCTCGCCGAGCACGCGTCCGTGCAGCGGGCCGTCGAGCACCTGATGGTCGAGCTGCGGTCCCGCCTCGACGACATGGTCCTGGACCAGCACCCGGCCGCCGAGGACGCGGTCCTGGCCTATTTCGACTTCGCGCACGTGCTCACCGTGGCCCGGCGCCTGGAGCACGTGGGTGCGGAGATGGCCGCGCTGGTCGAGGTCATGACCGGGCAGCCCGCGAACTCCGAAGTCGCCCAGCGCTTCTCCTTCCTCGAATAGCGCCCCGCCCCCATACTGTCCGGTGCGGGCGCACTCGTGACGCCCGCAGGCGGCCCTGCCACCGGCGGCCGCGGCTTCGACCACCGGAGAACCCCATGCATCGTGTTCCTGCGCGCGCCCTGCTGCTGCCGCTGCTGCTCCTGAGCGCCGCCTGCTACCGCAGCGTCGCCGTCGGCAGTGAGACGGACGCCACCTACTCCGTGCTCGTCGAGAATCAGACCGGGCGGGCCATGGTGGTCTCCTACACGGATGCTTCCGGAACCGGCGTGCTCGGCACCGTCCGCATGGGCGACAGCGAGCGGTTCATCCTCGCCCGCGTCTCCGGCCCGGAGATCACCGTCAGCGCGCGCAGCGACGACGGCACGCGCGTGGCCGGCCCATACCGCGTCACGCTCTCCCCCGGCCGGACCCCGAGAGTGTTGCTGCGCTGACACCGCGACTGCTGCAAGGCTCCTGCGCCCGCGGGGCACGAGGCAGGGCGCCGGGCATGGCGACGGACAGGGCCGCCGGGCCGGCCCGACACGCGGTGTCGGATGGCGACGCCCTCACGCTGGAGGCGAAACGGATCCGGCGGTGCCCCGCGGCCGAGTTGAGGGGCGCCAGGGCGACCGCGCCTCCCCATGAGCCCGTCAGCCATCCCCGCGCCTTCACCAGCCTCCCCCCGGCCAGGCCAGCGCCCTCGCCCACACGCCCCGGGCCCGCCATGCCAGCGCGCCGTGGCCCACACGCCCCGGGCCCGCCAGGCCAGCGTGCCCTTGCCCACACGCCCCGGGCCCGCCAGTCCACCCCCCTCGCCCCTCGCCCTTTTCCACGGAAATCCAGCCTTAACACGGGTTTAGAGGCCCGTCAAGGGTGCAAACCGGGGTCCGAGTGGGTTATCTTGAGAAGGCCCGGAGCGCCGGGGCGACGAGGTCAGAACCGTTGCCCGAGAGCGATCCCATACAAACCTGGACTCTGAAGCCGGAGGGGCACCCATGCGGAAGTGGTCCGACAGGAGCGTGCTGGGGGCACGCCTGCGCCGCGCGGGCGGACGTCGTGCCGTCGTGGGCATGACGCTGCTGCTGCCGGCGGCGCTCTGGCTGGCGACCGCGCCGCAGCCTCTGAATCGTGCCGCCGCGATCGCGGCGGAGCAGGAGGCGCGCGGAACGGAGGACGCCGTCGCGCGTGCGTGGGCGGTGCGGGAGCTGGAGCAGCAGCGAAGCGCCACGATCGAGACCCTGGCGGCGGAATTCACGGTGGACCTGCCGCTGGCGGAGAACATCCACGACGCGGCGCTGTCGGAGCGCATCGACCCGCGGCTGGCGTTCGGGCTGGTGCGGGCGGAATCGAGCTTTCGGCCGAAGGCCGTCTCGCCGGTAGGCGCGATCGGGCTGACACAGGTGATGCCGGCGACGGCCCGCTGGCTCGAGCCGGGCACGACGCGCCGCGACCTGATGGATCCGGACGTCAACCTGCGTCTCGGCTTCAAGTACCTGAGGCAGCTGCTCGATCAGTACGACGAGGACCCGAAGCTGGCCCTGACCGCGTACAACCGGGGCCCGGGCACCGTCAATCGGCTGCTGCGGCGCGGCAGCGATCCGGACAACGGCTACGCCGACAAGGTACTGACCGGCAAGAGCGACCGGCATGTGCGGCTAATGAACGCGAAGTTCCTGAACTCGCGTAGCTCGAAGCCGAAAGCTCGGGGCAGGGGCTGAAAAAGGGCCGCGGGTCGGGCCGCCGGCCCCGCCGCTCGAACGCCAGGGTCGGAGAGAACTGACGGCCGCGGGGCATGCGCTCCGCGGCCGTTCCGCATCACCCCATCGGCAGCCTCAGTCGCCGAACGAGATGCCGATGTCACGCGCGGTGATGACGCTGTCGGAGTCGAGCGGCACCTGTTTGATCTGCTGGATCGCATCACTGATCGGCACCGCCAGGATGTTCGGCGGGTCGAGCGCGACCATGGTACCGAACTGCCGCTGCTCCACCGTGCGGACCGCGGCGGCGCCGAATCGCAGGGCGATCAGGCGGTCATACGAGGTGGGCGAGCCGCCGCGCTGCAGGTGCCCGAGCACGAGGGAGCGGGTCTCGACGCCGGTCCGCGCCGAGATCTGCTCCGCGATCGTCTCGGCGACGCCGCCGTAGCGCATGTCCTGCCCCGGCTTGGCGTCCTCCAGGACCGAGATCTCGCCGCCCAGGGGGCGGGCGCCCTCGGCCGCCACCACGATCGCGAAGCGCCGGCCGCTCGAGTAGCGTTCCTCGACCTTGGCGCAGACCTTCTCGATGTCGTAGGGGATCTCCGGGATCAGGATCACGTCGGCCGTGGCACTGATGCCGCTGTGGAGCGCGATCCAGCCCGTGTGCCTGCCCATCACCTCCACGACCATGGTGCGCTCGTGGCTCTCGGCCGTCGAGTGCAGCTTGTCGAGCGCTTCCGTCGCGGTCTGGACCGCGGTGTGGAAGCCGAACGTCACCTGGGTGACCGCCAGGTCGTTGTCGATGGTCTTCGGCACCCCCACGATCGGCATGCCCTTGCGGCACAGCCGCTCGGCGATGCGGAGCGAGCCGTCACCGCCGATCGCGATCAGCGCATCCAGGCCGCGCGCGTTGAACGCATCGATGATCTGGTCCGAGCGGTCCACCATCTCGATGCGGCCATCCGGGTGATGGCGCGGCCACTCGAAGGGGCTGCCCCGGTTCGTCGTGCCCAGGATGGTACCGCCCAGGTGGGTGATGCCGCGCACACTGTTCTGGTCGAGGCGCGTCACCTCGTCCTCGCCGAGCAGCGCGCCGTATCCGCGCCGGATCCCGTAGACCTCCCAGCCGCGGCGCAGCGAGGAGAGCACCACGGCGCGGATGACGGCGTTCAGGCCGGGCGCGTCGCCGCCACCGGTGTTGATCGCTATGCGCTTGATCGGAGCCGCCAAGGTTCCCCCGTAACGGGTTCAGTTGCCTGCGGTCGGGACCGTCGTGCCGATGGGCAGGATGAGCCGCGCCCGCGCCGGACCTGCGCCGGAGTGCCGGCGGCCGGCCCCAAGACCGTGCCTCCCAAGGATTTGCCGGAGCGCTGCAAGCTGGCCCGGGCCTCGCGGCGTGTCAATCGGAGGTGTCGCGCGGCACTCCCGGAAACTAGATTCAGGCGCTCGAGCCGGTGCCGCAGGCACCGTCACAACTGTTTGTGCGGCAGACGCTTGCCGCCATGCGACGACCGCGGCGCGGACGTCGCCGCCCGGAGGCGACATGGTCACGGAAAAGGATGTACGGCGCGCACTGCGCAAGGTGAAGGACCCGGAGCTGCACCTCGACCTGGTCGTGCTCGGCCTGGTGTATGGCGTCGAGGTCCAGGACACGCACGTGCGGGCGACCATATCACTGACCTCTCCGTTCTGTCCGGCGGCGAACCAGATCATCGATGACGCGCGCAGCGCCATCGAAGCGATGGAGGGTGTCGAGACGGCCGAGGTCGAGCTCACGTTCAATCCGCCGTGGACGCCCGAGCGCATCGATCCGATCATCCGGGCCTCCCTGGGCATCTGAGCGAGCCGCCCAGTGCCGCGGACCGAGGTGAACGGCATCGACCTCCACTGGACGGAGCGCGGGACCGGCGACGCCGTGCTGTTCGTGCACGGGTTCCCATTCGATCGCACGCTGTGGGACGGTGAGCTGGCGACGCTGCCGCCGGGCTGGCGCGGGATCGCTCCCGACCTGCGCGGCTTCGGGGCGTCGCGCGACACGGGAAAGGAACCGCTCACCATGGCCGGCCATGCCGCCGACCTGCTCGCCCTGCTCGATCAGCTGAACATCGAGAGCGCGGTCGTGTGCGGACTGTCCATGGGCGGGTACGTCGCGCTCGAGCTGATCAGGCGCGCGGCCGCGCGCCTGAGCGCGCTCATCCTCTGTGACACCCGCGCCGAGCCGGACGGTGACGAGGCGCGCGCCGCGCGGCTGGAGACCGCCGCACGGGTGCGCCGCGATGGCGTCGAGGCGGTGGCGGCGACGCTGCTGCCGAAGCTCGTCGCCGAGCGCACCCGGCGCGAGCGGCCCGAAGTCGTCGCGCGGCTGCGCGCAATGATGGAAGCGGCCCCGGCCGAGACGATCGCACGCGCCTCGCTGGGCATGGCCGAGCGTGCCGACGCACGGCCGCTGCTCCCGGCGATCGGCGTGCCGACGCTCGTGATCGGTGGCGAGCACGACGCGCTCATCCCCCCCGACGTCATGCGCGCCCTCGCCGACGCGATCCCGGGCGCACGCCTGGCGCTGCTGCCGGACGCCGGCCATGTCGCGAACCTGGAGAATCCAGCCGCGTTCCGCTCGGCACTGCACGGCTTCCTGGCGGCGGTGCGGGCCTGACGGCGCTAGTCCCGCATCAGCTCGAGCTGCACCTCGTCAGCGCCCTCATCGTCCGACGCCGCCCCCGCCCCGGTGGTGGCGACGCGGTGTGGTCCGCGCGCGTCGTCCCGCGCGACGCGTGACACCTCGAGCACCGGGTCGTGCTCCGAGGCCTCGACCAGGTGCTTTCCCTGGGTGGCGCGGCCCTGCATCGGCACGCTCCCGGCCGCCACCCGGCGCGCCGCCCCGCTCGCGGTGATGATCATGAGCTCGTCGTCGTCGAGCAGCTCCATCGCGCCCACGATCGGTCCGGTCTTCTCGCTCACATCCAGCGTGATCGTGCCGATGCCGCCACGCCGCTGCGCCGGATAGTCGGCCACCCGCGTGCGCTTGCCGTAGCCGTGCGCAGTGATGGTGCAGAGGGTGCCCTCGCGCCGGACGACCACCATGCCGACCACCCCATCGTCGCCGCGCAGCTGCATGCCGCGCACGCCCTGCGCGACCCTTCCCATCTGGGGAACGTCGGTCTCGGGGAAGCGGATTGCCCGGCCGCCGCTGGTCACCAGCACGACGTCGGCGCTGCCATCCGAGAGCTGGACATCGAGCAGGTAATCGTCATCCTGCAACCGGATCGCGGCGATGCCACCCGCGCGAATGCTGCCGTACTGGTCGAGGGTGGTCCGCTTGATCGTGCCGCTGGCCGTCAGGAACAGCAGCGAGCGCTGGGCGTCGAATGCGCCGATCGGGAGCAGCGCCGCGACGCGATCACCCTTCGGCAGCGTGAGCACCTGGGCCAGCGACCGGCCGCGCGCGGCGCCGCTGGCCTCGGGTACGTCGCCCACGTCCACCGCGTACGCCTGCCCGAACTCGCTGACGAACAGCAGCGTGTCCGCGGTGCCGGCCACGAAGACGTGCTCCAGGAAGTCGTCGGCGTCGACGCCGAGCTGTGCCTTCCCGGTGGCCAGCCGCCGGCGATACAGTGTCATCGGAATGCGCCGGATGTAGGCGTTGTGACTGAGCGTGATGATGACCTGCTCCTCGGCCACCAGGTCCTCGACCTCCGCCTCGTCCGCATCCTCCAGGATCGTCGTGCGGCGTGCGTCGCCGTGCTTCTTCACCACCTCATCGAGCTCCGTCAGCAGCACCTGCAGCTGCGCCGCCTCGCTCGCGAGCACTTCCTCCAGCCGTCGGATCAGGTCGCGCAGCTCGGCCAGCTGCGCACGCAGCTCCTCGGTTTCGAGCGCGGTCAGCCGGCGCAGGCGCATGTCCAGGATCGCGTGCGCCTGCAGCTCGGAGAGCCCGAACGCGGCCTGCAGCTCGCGTGACGCTTCAACCTCGTCCTTCGACTCGCGGATGATCGCGATCACCATGTCGATGTTCTCGAGCGCGATCAGCAGCCCCTCGGTGATGTGCGCCTGGTGGCGCGCCTTCTCCAGCTCGAAGCGCGAGCGCCGCCGGATCACCGCCAGCCGGTGGTCACGGTAGCGTTCCAGCATCTCCTTCAGGTTCAGCTCGCGCGGAATGCCGTGGTCGAGCGCCAGCATGATCGCGCCGAACGTGGACTGCAGGTGCGTCTGCTTGTAGAGCGCCGCCAGGATCGGTTTCGACCTGGCGCCCCGCTTCAGCTCGATCACGATGCGCATGCCGTCCCGGTCGGACTCGTCGCGCAGGTCCGAGATGTCGTCGATCTTCGTGCGCGCCAGGTTCGCGATCTGCTCGATGACCTTCGACTTCGAGACGCCGTACGGCAACGCCGTGACCACCAGCTGCTCCCGGCCGCCGCGCCGCGTCTCCTTCTGCACGATCGCCCGCATCACGATACGGCCCCGCCCGGTGCGATAGGCGTCGCGAACGCCGTCGCGCCCCAGGATGTAGGCGCCGGTCGGAAAGTCCGGGCCGGGCACGTGACGCATCAGGTCGTCCGGCGTGCACTGCGGCTTGCGGATCAGCAGCTTCACCGCCGCCGCGATCTCGCGCAGGTTGTGCGGCGGAATGTTCGTCGCCATGCCGACCGCGATGCCGCTGCTCCCGTTCACCAGCAGGTTCGGGAACTTTGCCGGCAGCACGGTGGGCTCCTGCAACCGGTCGTCGAAGTTGGCCGCGAAATCCACCGTGTCCCGGTCGATGTCCGCGAGCAGCTCCATCGCCAGTGACGTGAGCCGAGCCTCCGTGTACCGGTATGCCGCCGCGTTGTCACCGTCGATCGAGCCGAAGTTGCCCTGCCCGTCCACCAGCGGGTAGCGCAGCGAGAAATCCTGCACCATCCGCACGAGCGCCTCGTACACCGCCATGTCGCCGTGCGGGTGGTACTTGCCCAGCACGTCGCCCACCACGGTCGCGCTCTTCTTGTACGGACGACCAGCTCCCAGCCCGGCCTCGTGCATGGCGTACAGGATGCGCCGATGCACCGGCTTGAGGCCGTCACGCACATCGGGCAGCGCGCGCTGCACGATCACGCTCATCGAGTAGTCCAGGAACGACTCGCGCATCTCCTCTTCGATGAGACGCGGTAGCACCCGTTCCCGGCGCGTCGGTAAAGCCATCAGCTCCTCACGTTCGGTGAGCCGCGGAGTCGCGACTCGCTGGACATACTTCGGTGCCTGTTCGGTTAGCGCAAGCTCCTTCGCGGCGCCGGCTCACCCGCTCATCGAGATGCCGACACGCGGACCGCTGGTCGACAGGCAACCCCGGACGACGCGCGTCGGAAGCGCGGAGCCGCAGAGTCGCAGAGCCGCGGAGGGGCGCAGCGGCATGCGTCGGGGGTCGCGGCGCAAGCCGTTCATCAACGGTCATGAATGGTACCAGCGGGTCTCATCTGATCCGCATTCTCAGTTGTCCGACAACGGCATCCTCCGCCCGGGCCGTCCATCCCGCGAGACTCCCGACCGCGGTGCTCCGCGGCTCTGCACCTCCGCGGCTCTGCACCTCCGCGGCTCTGCGTCCAACTTCCCGCGTCTCCGCTTCCGCCGTGTTCCCGGGAGGGCCGGAGGGCGCCGCGGGGGCAAAAGTCACGGGTCGAGATCCTCGAGCGTCTCCTGGAACTCCGCCGCCATCGATGGGTGGCCGTGGCGCGCGGCGGCCTCGATGCCGTTTCGGTAGGCGGCGCGGGCGGCGTCGGTGTCGCCGATCTGGATCAGCGCATGGCCGAGGCGACCCCAGGCATTGCCCTGGTCCTCGGAGGCGGCGAGGTAGAGCTGGAGCTCGCGGGCGACGTCGTGCCAGCGGGCCAGCTTCTCGTATTCCATGGCCAGACCGAGGCGGGCGCGCACGTCGCCGGGGCTGCGTTCCAGCATCCGGTTGAGGCTGTCGATGCGGTCATTGCTCATGTCGTTCACTCCAGTCGTTGCCGAGGCGGCGGGCTAGCGCGAGCGCGTCGAAGGGGGCGCGCACCTTGGCATCGTTATCGAAGAAGATGTAGGCATCGCGGCGGCTGCGCCTCGGTGGGGGCGGCCCGGTGCGCGCGGCGTCGGCCGGCTCGGAACCCGCCAGCCAGGCCTGCAGCCGCGCGGCCCAGCGGTCGAGCGCATCATCGCCGTAGCCGCTGGCGTAGGTCTCCTCGGCGCCGTGGAGGCGCAGGTAGACGAAGCCGGCGGTGACATCCTCGCTGTAGGGCCAGCCACTCGCAGCGTCGGAGAAGACGAGGGCACAGCGGTGGCGGCGCAGCAGGGCCAGGAACTCGTCGGTGAGGAAGCTCTCGTGACGGATCTCGATGGCATGGCGGAGCGGCCGGCTGCGCTCGACGGCATAGGCGGCGCGGCCGGAGACGCGGGCGTCGTGGCGGCGGGCAAGGCGGCTGGCGTCGGCGGTGCTGCGCGGCAGCAGCTCGAGAAACGCGCCGAAGCGCTCCAGGTCGAGGCGGCGCCGCGGCGCGAACTGCCACAGGATCGGCCCGAGCTTCGCCTCGAGGAGCAGCACGCCCGAGGCGAGGAAGTTGGCCAGCGGCGCGCGTATCTCGCGCAGCTGCTTCATGTGGGTGATGAAGCGGCTGCCCTTCACGGCAAAGCGGAATCCGCCCGGCGTCTGCTCGCGCCAGTGCTCGAAGTTCTCGGGGCGCTGCAGGCGATAGAACGTGCCGTTGATCTCGATCGCGTTGAAGCGTCGGCTGGCGAACTCCAGCTCGCGCCGGTGGGCGAGGCCGGGGGGATAGAACGTGCCGCGCCAGCCGGCGTAGGTCCAGCCGGAGATGCCGATGTATGCCTTGCCCATCCGTGCCGCCGCCCCCGCAGTGTGCTCGCTCAGGCCGGCGTTCCGGTGCCGGCGCCCGCGCTGGAGGGGGCAGGTCGCGTACCGCCGGCGCTGATCAGGAGTCCGACGGCCACCACGGTGAATGCGCCGACGACGTTGTGCCAGAGGAACGACACCGAGGGAGCGAAGACCGTCACCGCGGCGACCGCGCTCATTCCGGCGATCATGCCGAAGAACGCGCTCCACCCGCGGGCGAAGGGGATCATGGCGAGCAGGAAGACCCCCAGGATGGACCCGTAGAAGAACGACCCGAAGCGGTTCACGACCTCGATGAGCGATCCGAGCGTGGCCGCGTAGGTCGCGACCACGCAGGCGACGCCGCCCCAGAACGCGGTCGCCACTTTGGAGATTCCCAGGTAGTGCGCGTCGCTGCCCGTCGGCCGCACCCAGCGACGGTAGAAGTCGATGACGGTGGCGGTCGAGAGCGAGTTCAGCTCGGCGGCGATCGAGGACATGGCCGCCGCCAGCACGCCCGCGATGAACAGCCCGGCGAGGCCGAGTGGCAGGTGCGAGAGCACGAAGCGCGGGATGATGTAGTTCACATCCCGCGAAGTCTCCCCGGTGGTGCGCTCGGCGAGCGCGAGCGCATCGGAGCGGACCGCGCCGATCTCCGCCTCTCGCGCCTGCAGCATCATGCGGGCGGCCGCCGCCCCCGCGGCGTCGCCCGCCGGCGCGTCGGCGACGGCACGCGCGGCGGCCTCGCGCGCGCCCCACAGCTCGCGGTAGCGCGATTCCATGCCGGCGTACTCGGCGCCGGCGCTGGCCCGCACCCGCGCCTCGTGGGCGGGGTTGTAGAGCAGCGGCGGCGTCTCGAAGAGGTAGAACACGAAGACGAGCACGCCCACCAGCAGGACCAGCGCCTGCAGCGGGATCTTCCAGTAGGCGCTCATGAGCAGCGAGCTGCGCGCCTCGGGCACGGAGCGGGCCGTGAGGTAGCGCTGCACCTGGCTCTGATCCGTGCCGAAATAGGAGAGCATCAGGAACATGCCGCCGATCGCGCCGGACCAGACCGTATACGTCTGGGTCAGGTCGAACGAGAAGTCGAACGTGCGGAGCCGTCCGGTCGCGCCCGCGATCCGCAGGGCCTCGTCCGGCGATACCGGCAGCCGGAACAGCAGCACGGCGACAATGGCGAGCAGCGCGAACACGATCAGCACCATCTGCTTCACGTCCGCCCAGGTCACCGCCTGCACGCCGCCGATCATCGTGTAGATCACGGTGGGCACGCCGATGAGCGCGACGGCCCCCGGCAGGCTCCAGCCGAACACCGCGGAGAAGACGACGGCCGGTGCGGCGATGATCGCGCCGCACGACATGCCGCGCGAGCAGAGGAACAGGAAGCTGGTGAGCGAGCGGGTGGGCGCGTTGAAGCGCCGCTCGAGGTACTCGTAGGCGGTGAAGACCCGGGCGCCGTGCAGAAAGGGTACGAGCGTCACGCCCAGGATGACCATGGCGATGGGCAGGCCCAGATAGAACTGCACGAAGCGCATGCCATCGGTGGCGCCCTGACCCGTGGTGCCGATCATGGTGACGGCCGAGAGCTGCGTCGCCATGACCGACAGGCCGACCGCCCACCAGGGCAGGCTGCGGTTGGCCAGGAAGTAGCCCTCGATCTCTCTCGTGCCGCGCGCGCGCCGCAGCCCGTCCACGACGACGTAGGTGACGTAGACGGCGACGATCAGCCAGTCGAGGCCATGCATGCCGGTCAGCCCGCGTAGCGGGTCTGGAGCAGCCAGAGCAGCACCAGCGTCACCACCTGCACGGCCATGACCCGCACGAGCGTGCGCCGGAACTGTGCGCGACCGGGGTCCGGCGTCGGATCATTCGTCATTTCGGCAATGCTCCGCGTGATGGCCGAGCTCAGCGGCAGAAATGCTCGGCGGCCCGCTGCAGCACGTGCGCGCACCGGGTGACCGAGGCCAGCTCGACCCACTCCAGGGCGGCGTGCGCGCCCGCGCCGGTCGGCCCGTAGTCGACGGTCGGAACGCCGGCTTCCGCGAACAGGGCCGCATCCATCCAGTATGCGACCCCCGCATCCTCGGGGTCCGCCCCGTCGAGCTCCCGGGCGGCGGCCCGGACGGCATTCGCAATGCGCGAGTCGGCGGCGCACTCGAGCGGCGGGCGGTCGAGCACGGCGCGCACTTCGGCCTCGATGCCGGTCGCCCGCACTACCTCGCGCAGCTCCTCGAGCACGGTCTCGGCAGTCTCGCCGGGCAGCGTACGTCGCTCGACGCGCAGCGTGCACTCGGGCGCATACGTCGACCAGCCCGCTCCGCCCGACACCATTGCGCAGTGCAGCGACGCAGGGCCGGTGAGCGGGTGGCTGCGGGCGCGCAGCTCGTGGGCGTCGTGCTCCTCGAGCGCGGCGATGATGCGGGCCATGCGCCCGATCGCGCTCCGGCCGTCCTGCCAGCGGCTGCCGTGGGCCGCCACGCCGCGGGTGCGGATCTCGGCCCAGACGAAACCCTTGTGAGCGAGGATCAGCCGACCCTCGCTCGGCTCCGTCACGATGCAGGCGTCGGCGGGATAGCGAGCCACGAAGTCGGCGGCGCCGACACTCGCGTATTCCTCGTCGCACACCAGCGCGGCGAGCACCGTGCCCCGGGGCGGCCGCCGCGCCAGCGCGGCCATCGCGAGCATGATCGCGGCGACGCCGCCCTTCATGTCGTACGCGCCGCGGCCGTACACGCGTCCACCCTCGGCACGCCCCTCGAGTGCGGCGCTGCTCATGCCATCGGTGGCCACGGTGTCGAGGTGCGCGCAGAGCACGAGCGTGGGCGCGCCTTCACCGACGCGGGCCACGGCGTTCACGCGGCCGGGTCGGACTTCATCGATCCAGGCGTCCACCGCGTGCGCGCGCAGCCACTCGGCGCAGTGGGCCGCGATCGGCCCCTCGCCGGGCGCGCCCGGCACCAGCTCGGGATTGCGGGAATCGATGCGGACCAGGCCGCACACGACGTCGCCTGCGGTCGCCTCCGAGAACAGGTCGTCGGCGTCGCTCACGACGGCGCGCCCGCCAGCTGGCGGATCGGCTGGCCGGGTACCCACTCACAGATGTGTCCGGCAATCGCGGAGGCGGCCACGGTATACGGCGAGGCGAGGTAGAGCTGACCGGGTCCGCTGCGTCCCGGGAAGTTGCGGTTCTGCGAGCTGACCGTCACTTCGTCCTTCGTCCGGCTGGTTCCCGGCCCGGCGGCGATGCACGCGCCGCAGCCCGGCTCGATGATCTCGGCACCGACTTCCGCGAACAGGTCGAGGTATCCCCGCTGCTCGCAGTACTGCCGCACCTCCTGGGACCCGAACTGGATGAACAGCTTGACGTGCTCCGGCACGCGCTGTCCCTGCTCGCGGGCGGTGGCGAGCACGGCCGCGTACATGTCCATGTCCTCCTTCTTGCCCGCGGTGCACGAGCCGGCGTAGGCGACGTCGATCACGACGGGCTCCGCGCCGAGTTCGTCCACGTAGCGACCGTTGCCGGGATCCCCGGGGAGCGCCACCATCGGGCGCAGCTGCGACGCGTCGATCTCGATCACGTTCACGTACGCCGCGTCCGGGTCCGACGCCAGGCCGCGACACAGCTCCTCCGCGCGCGCCCGGTCCATGCCCCGCTCGCTCACCAGGTAGTCGACGGTCTTCGCATCCGGTGCCACGATGCCGGTGAACGCGCCCACTTCGGCCGCCATGTTCGTCATGGTGGCGCGCTCATCCACGGACAGTGCCGCGACCGCATCGCCGGCGTACTCGATGATCTGCCCGATCGCGTGACCGTCCCGGATGTAGGGGTGGCGCAGGATCTCGAGCATGAAGTCCTTGGCGGTCACGTTGGCCGGCTTGCGGCCGCGCACGATCACCTTGAACGACGGCGGCACCGAGACGCGCACGTCCTTCGTGATCCAGGCGTTGAAGATGGCGGTCGTGCCGATGCCGAACGCGATGCAGCCGATCGCGCCGGAGTGCGGCGTGTGCGAGTCGGTGCCGACGATGAGCTGACCGGGTTCGGCGTACTCCTCGAGCATCTTGGAGT
The DNA here is from genome assembly GCA_035461105.1 of Longimicrobiales bacterium. Classification (GTDB taxonomy): domain Bacteria; phylum Gemmatimonadota; class Gemmatimonadetes; order Longimicrobiales; family RSA9; genus VEPF01. The sequence goes on from DATHVV010000016.1 coordinate 39,207, forward strand.
GACAGATCGCCTCGGAGCCGAGTCGGACGCCCAGCCGCTCGCCGTAATAGATCACGCCCTGCTTCTTCGCGAACGCCTCCTGCTTGTCCTTGAGCTGTCGGGCGACATCGAGCAGGCCGAGCTGCACGCGCTCGGGCGGCATTACCTCGTGCAGGTAGGTGAGGTGATCGCGGAACATGAGGATGGTGGACGGATCGTTCACCTTCGCGTCCGCACCCAGCTTGTGCTCGAAGAAGATGGCGGCCATGGGTGAGACGTACTCGTGCGAGAAGCGCCAGTCGGTGCGCACGAAGCCGCTGTCGCCGGGCTGCACGTACGGCACGCCGTAGAGCTGCTGCGCGGCATCGACGACCCAGCGCGAGGCGAAGATCTTCTCGGCGATGGTCATGGGCGCCGAGGCGCCGGCCAGCCGGTTGCCCGCGGCCAGGGGGTGACCGGCGGGCCGCGCGCCCGGCGCGTCGCTGCCGCCGTGCCCGACCGATCCGGGCTCGATGTTCGGGCGCGATGTCGCGACGCCCTGCGCGGCCGCGTTCTCGGCGGAGAACGTGGCGCTCGCGAAGTCCACCGCGCCGGCGCCGCGCAGGTCGCGGCGCGCGTGCGGATCGGAGAGGTCCGCGCTGATGCCGCCGTGCCGCTCCTGCGACCCGACTCCCGGCACCACCACCTTCCCCTGGAGCCGGGCGACGTTGTACTCGAACAGTCCGCCGTACTCGATGATCTCCCGGGTGATGGGGTCGACGCCCGCGGTGAACTCCGCGAGCGCGATCTCCTCGCCGCGCCGGATCCGCTCGATCAGCGAGAAGTCGGTGGACGTGAGCACGCCCAGGTTCTGGCAGTTCTCGTTGTAGATGCGCTCGATGTTCTCGGCGATGACCACCCGGATGCCGGCCATGAGCTCGGCGTAGGGCGACTGCTCGCGCGAGCTGCCCTTGCCGCGCCGGCGCCCGGAAACCGAGCAGACGAAGCCCCCCTTCCTGACCGCGCCGCGCTGGACCGGGAACTCGCCGGAGGCCCGCAGCCCGAGGTAGGGGAACTCGCCGAGCGTCTCGTCGAAGTAATAGCAGATGTAGGCCGGAGTGATCTCGTCGGTGGAGATCTGGTCGCGCAGCTTCGCGCGCAGCTGGTCGTCGAGCTCCAGGTCCTCCCCGGCAAGCTGGCGACGGATCAGGTCCGCATCATCGACCAGGTAGAGGACGCGGCCCTCGAAGCGCAGTGCGGCCGGGCGCTTCGTGACGTTCAGCTCGAGCAGATCGATCGACATTCGAATCACATCGTCCAGGGGAACGCAACGCCCCGCGAGGGGGCGTAATCTGCGCCGGGTGGCAGAGACGAGCAACGGTGGTGCCTGTCGGCGGCCCGGGCGCCATTCCTATCTTGGGCGAGCGCTGCAGGTTCCGCGCGCGAATGAAGGAGTCATTGCTTGAGTGTGCCCGAGCGGCCCCTGGTGATTTCGCTTACGCCGAATCCCTCGGTGGACCTGCTGTTCGACGCGGAACGGCTGGTGTGGGACGATGCGAACCGGCTGCCGCAGCCGCGCCGCCGTGCCGGCGGACAGGGGCTCAACGTGGCACGTGCGGCTCGGACGCTGGGTGCGCGGGCGTTACCGGTCGCGCTGCTGGGCGGGGCCGCCGGGGCCGAGCTGGCCGCCATGCTCGCCGCCGAAGGTCAGCCGCTGCGCACGGTGCCGATCGAGGGGGACACGCGCATCTTCGTCGCCACGCGGGAGCGCACCACGGGACGCAGCCTGCTGCTCAATCCGCGCGGGCCGCAGTGCGCCGCGGCAGACGGTGAGCGGCTGCTGGCCGCGTTGCGGGAAGAGCTGGACCGGGAACCGCCGGCCTGGCTCGCCTGCTGCGGCAGCGTGCCACCGGGCATCGCGCCCGATCTGTACGAGCGCGCCGCGGGGGAGGCGCGCCGGCGCGGCGTGCGCGTCGTGGTCGATGCGGACGGCGAGCTGCTCGATCGGGGGACGCGCGCCGGCTGCGACCTGCTCGTCCCCAACGAGCACGAGGCGGCACGCATGGTGGGCTTCGCCATCGCCGACCTGCCGGACGCGGCCCGCGCGGCAGTTCGGCTGCGCGAGCGAGGTGGCGAAGTCGCGTGCGTCACGCTCGGTGCCCGGGGCGCGGTGCTCGCGACCCCGGACGGCACCTGGCACGCTGTGGTGACGACGGACGGGGATGGTTCGGCGGTCGGGGCCGGAGACGCGTTCCTGGCGGCGCTGCTGCTCGCGCTCCGGGAAGGACGTGCGCCGCCGGATGCTCTGCGCAGCGCCGTGGCCGCGGGCAGCGCGGTCCTGAAAAGCGAAAACGGCGACCTCCTCACCGTTGAGGAGTATCGCCGCCTGTTCGATCGGGTCGAGGTGAGAGCGCTCGGCTGACGCCTGCCGCGCTCCGGACGTTCGACGTAGCCGGCATCGACCGGCCGCCCTCACCTCTGCCCGTGCTTACCGATCGGGCGTGGTGTCGTTCGGCATGTCCACGTCCACGTCCGGGACGATCACCTGCTGGGTATCCGTGCCGATCCTCACGTCCGCGGCATCCACATCATACTCCGGGAGATTGCCGCCCTCGACCTCGATGTTCGGCAGCTCGCCCTCTTCCGTCTGCTCCACACTGCAGGCCGCCATGCCGAGCGCGAACAGCGGGGTCAGGACTGCGCCCATAATCCGGGTCTTCATGTGTTGTTCCTCCACTTGCGTTTTCAGTACCTTCCACCCGTACTTCCGAGCGGTGGAAGAGCAACATCGGGGCCACAATCAAGCGGATCGGCAGAGCCCTTGTCGCAGAATGATTCTCAGCCCACTCGACGGACGCTCCGGGCCATCCCCGGCCGGCTCGTGCTGGCCGCCCTGCTGGCGGCGGCCGGGTGCACCGGCGATACCGAGCCGGACCGGGCCTTTCCCAAGGGACTGGGTGGCGGCGTGGCCCCGGACGCGAGCCGTCCCGAAATCGGTGCTGGAGGGGCCGCGGAAGCTCCGCCCGGCGCTGCCGGGGGTACCGCCGCCCCGCCGGGCGTCCCGGCGGCGCGTGCCGACACCGGCTGGAGCGTCGGCGCAACGAGCGGCGAGGCCGGTGGGGGCATGGCCACGCAGCGCGCAGTGCGAGTGGCCCGCAACGAGGGGTACGACCGCATCGTCCTGGAGCTCGGCCCGGACGCGTTTCCCGGCTGGCACATCGA
>DATHVV010000017.1:0-42282 GCA_035461105.1 Longimicrobiales bacterium
GCCGCCCGGCGACCCTGCGCCGTTCCCGACACCCGTGTACTGGCTGGTGCTGCGGCAGGGCGGTCTGCGCGACGACCTGCTCGCTCTCGCCGCCGCGCGCGGCGTACCCGGCTGGTTCGACCCACCTCTCGCCCTCTTCCAGGACCTGCCCGACCTCCTGGCCGAGCTGCCGCAAAAGCCGGTCGGCGACTTCGAGCGCGTCGTGCTGGTCACGCGCGCGCTGCGCGAGTCGGCCGGCCCGGCCTTCCGGGGGCTCCGCAACCTGGACGCGTACGCGAATGCGGTGGACCGCTGGATCGGCGAGCTCGTGGGCGAGGGAATCGACGTGCCGGCGGTACGGGCGTGGCATGAAGCGACGCCGCGCGACGCTTTCGGGGCGCGCCGCGATGGCGAGCTGATCGCGACGTACGCGCGTTACCTTCAGCTGCTCGCCGAGGCCGGCCTGCGCGATCCGCGCGCGCGGCTGTGCGATGTCGCCGATCGCGTCCGAACGCATGCGGGCGAGCTGCCGGAGCGGCTGGGCGGGAGGCGCGAGCTGCGTCTGGTCGGCCTCTCCGATCCGCGCGGTGGCTGGCCGCGCCTGCTCGAGGCGCTGGCCGCGTGTCCGGCGCTCGACCGCGTCGCGATCTATGCCGCCGACCGGCTCTCCTTCGTCGCAGCGCTCGCCGCCGACGTCATCGACCTCGACCGCGTGCCGCACTTCACGACGCGCGTGCTCGGGCCCGGCGCCGACGAGCGGGTGCCGACCGGGGAAGCGTCGCGTCCGGGAGCCGCGCAACTCGAGCTGCTCGCGGATCCGCCGCCCGCGGAGGCGGCGCTGCCGCACGTCGAGCTGCTCTCCGCGCCCGACCTGCCGCGCGAGGTCGAGGAGATCGCCGTCCGCGTCCGCGCGCTCATCGACGCGGGGACGCCGCCCCAGCGCATCGCAGTGATCGCGCGCAGCGCGCGTCCGTATTCGAGTCACGTGCTGCGCGCGCTCGACCGCCTCGGCGTGCCCGCGAGTGCCCGGCGGCGGCATGCGCTGCCCGAAGTGCCCGCCGTGCGCGCGCTGCTCGCGCTGTTCGGCGTCGCCGCCGCGGGCTGGGAGCGGCTCGGACTCGTGGAGCTCGCCGAGACGCCGTATTTCCGGGCGCGCCTCGACGCCGGTGTGCTCAACCACATCGGCTACCAGCGGCGGGTGCAGGGCCTCGCCGCCTGGCGTGATGCACTCCGGACGCTCGCCGAACGGGCCGCCCGGCGCGAGCGTCTCCTGGTCGAGGACCCGGACAACGAGGACGCGCGCCGCAACCCGATGCCCTCCCACGAGCGTGTGCGCACCGCCGCGGAGCGCTTCGAGGGATTCGCACAGCGCGCGGCCGCGCTCGACGAGGCGCGCAGCATCGCGCACTGGCTGCAATGGCTGGCGACGTTCCTGGAGGAAGACCCGTGGCGCCTGGAGCGCACGCTCTACCGCGTGCCCGCGTCCCGCTACGACGCGGTGCGGCTCGATACCGCGGCCTGGCGGGGCATGCGTGACATCGTCGCGCAGTGGGCCGCCGCCGAGCGGCGCTGGGGCAGCAGCGAGCCGCTCGACGTGCGCTCGTTCGAGACCCGGCTCCGGGCTACGCTGTCCGGCGACGTCGCACTCTTCACTCCCGCACGCCGCGGCGTGCAGGTGCTCGAGGGGCTGGCCGCAGCGTTCCGCTCCTTCGACCACGGGTTCCTGGTCGGCCTCGACGCCGCGCGCGTGCCGCTGCGCGCGCCGCGCTCGCCGCTGCTCGACGAGCAGGACCGACTCTCGCTGCGCGAGGGCGGCCTGCCGATCGACACGCGGGCGCAGTGGGAGGAGCGCGAGCAGGCGCTGTTCCGCAACCTGCTCGCGTGCGCCAGCTCGTCGCTCACGCTCAGCTTCGCACGCTACGACGAGACCGGTGCCGAGCAGCTGCCGTCCGCATTCCTCGAGGAAGTGCAGTACGCGTTCGGTCTGGAGGTGACGGCGCTGCCCGGGTCGCGCGCGTTCACGCCCGCGATGCCGCTGGTCGCCGGCGCGGTGGCGCTCGAGCACGCCGCGCTCGCGGCGCACGCCGAGCGCGCGCGGCTCGCCGGTGCGGCGTCGCCGTATCACGGCCGGATCGAGCACGAGGACGCGCGCCGGTGGCTGGCCGCGGAGCTGGGCGAGGCCCGCGTCTGGAGCCCGACCCAGATCGAGGCGTACGCGAAGTGCCCGTGGGCGTATTTCTCGGGACGGTTGCTGCACCTGGAGCAGCTCGACGACCCGGACCTGGACATCGATCCGCGCACGCGCGGCTCGATCCTGCACGACGCGCTGCGTCGCTTCTACGAGGCGGCGCGCGGGCACGCGCGTCCGCCCATCCACCTGCGCACCGCCGACCTGGACTGGGCCCGGCCGCTCGCGGGGCGCGCCGTCGGTGCGGCGATCGAGCACGCGCGCGAGACGCTCTGGGTCGGCCACCCGGCGCTCGAGGCGCAGAAGCTGGCCGAGCTGAAGCGCCAGCTGGTCGGCTTCATCGAGTGGGAGGCCGAGGACAACGAGCGGAATGCGACGAACCCTCGCGTGAAGGCGGCCGCGTGGGTGCAGACGGGGGTGATCGAGCACGAGGTCTCGTTCGACGACGTCGCCCTGGAGATCGATGGCGAGCGCGTGCGGTTTCGCGGCTTCATCGACCGGGTGGAGCAGGGCATGGATGCGCGCGGCGGCTCGGAGCAGCTGGTCGCGGCCGTGGACTACAAGACCACCGTCTACTCGACCCCCGCCGGCGGCAAGAAGGAGGGCTGGGAGGACGGGGTGGTCCTCCAGGTCCCGCTCTACGCCTACGCGCTCACCCGGATCCGGCCCGGCTCGGCCGCGGCCCGCGTCGAGTACCGCGCCATCAAGAAGCCGGCACGCGCGCACACGCTGCCGCTCTATCGATACGAGAAGCAGGCGGGCCTCGTGGCGGATGCCGAGCAGGTCGGACAGTACCAGGCGGCGCTGCACGACGTCGTGCACCACGTCGTCGCGGCGCGCGCGGGGCAATTCCCGCCCGATCCGCCGCCTTCCTGCAACTGCCCGCCGTTCTGCCACGCGCGTGACATCTGCCGCGTGCCGGGCGGCCCGCGCGGGGGGTGGTGATGCACCCGCCGACGGACTCGCAGTGGGAAGCGGTCCGCGCCTGCGCGGAGCACGTGCTGGTCGAGGCCGGCGCGGGCACCGGCAAGACCGCCACGGTCGTGGCGCGCATCCTCTACCTGCTCGGCGTCGAGCTGCGCGGCGAGCGCCACCCGGGCCCGGTGACGCTCGCCGACATCGTCGCCATCACCTTCACGCGCCAGGCGGCGGCCGACCTGAAGCGCGATCTGCGCGCCGCGCTGCGCGAGCGGGGCCGCCGCGCGGATGCGTACGCCGTGGACCAGGCGCGCATCGGCACGATTCACGGGTTCTGCTCCGACCTGGTCAACGAGCACGCGCTGCGCAGCGGGCGCGCGCCGATCACGGGCGTGCTCGAGGAAGGCGAGGCGCTCGCCTGGGCCGAGGGTTGCGTGCGCGACGAGCTGCTGGCGGCCCTGGAGACGCGCGCCATCGCGGGGCTGGACGCGCTGCTCGCGGGTCGCGACGTCGGCACCATCGAGCGGTGGACGCTCCGCCTCATGCACTCCGACCGGCTCGCGCGCTTCGCCGCGGCCGAGCACGCGCCGGCGGAGCGGGCGCTGCTCGAGCTGGCGCGGCGTGCCCGCGTGCGGCTGGAGGCGCGACTCGAGGCGGAAGGCACCATCGACTACGACCGCATGATCGCCTGGACCCGCGACCTGCTGCGCGACCAGCCGGGCGTGCGTGCGCTGCTCCAGCGCCGGGTGCACACGCTCATCATCGACGAGTTCCAGGACACCGACGGGGTGCAGCGGGAGATCGCGTATTTGCTCGCGGAGCCGGGCAGCGGCCGCGCGGACACGCCGCGGCTCATGCTCGTGGGTGACCCGAAGCAGAGCATCTACGCGTTCCGCGGCGCGGACGTGACCGTCTGGAGCGGCGTGCGCCGCGACTTCGAGGAGCGAGGCCAGGGCCGCGTGCTGCGGCTCCGGGACAACTTCCGGAGCGTGCCCTCGATCCTCTCGCTGGTGGAGACGACCGCGGGTCGGTGGCTGAACACGCCGGTATCGGGCAGCGGCCAGCTCGCCGATTACGAGGTCGCGTTCCACGCCGTCGAAGCGCAGCGCGCAGAGCCGGCCGCGCCCGCCGTCGAGCTGCTGCTCGTGCCCGCGGGCGGAGCCGGGAAGCAGCGCCGGGCGGAGGACCGGCGGGCGGTCGAGGCGCGCGCCATCGCCACCCGGCTGAACGAGCTGCACGACGCGGGCACCCCCTGGCGCGACATGGCACTGCTGCTCCGGCGCTGGACCAGCCTGGACGCGTACGCCGGCGCGCTGCGCCGCGCCGGCATCCCGGTATACGCGTTGCGCGATGACGACTTCCTCGAGACGCGCGAGGTCCTCGACCTGGTGATCGCGCTGCGCGCGATCCGCGACCCGCGCGACGACCTGGCCGTGTTCGGCTTCCTGCGCTCGCCGTTCGTGTGCCTGCGCGACGACACGCTGCTCGCGATCGCGGCCCACACCCGCCGTCCGTTCGCGCGCTACCTGGACGCGGCCGCGCTGCCCGAGGGGGAGCGCGTCGCGGCCGCGCTCCGGCTGCTCGAGGAGCTGGCCGCGCTGCGCGACCGGGTGCGCGCCGCCGAGCTGCTCGACGAGCTGCTCCGGCGCACCGGCTATCTCGCGCACCTGGCGCTGCTCGGGGATGCCGGTGCCCAGGCCGCGCTCAACGTCCGCCGCTTCCTCCAGATGGTGGACGGCATGGAGGAGAGCAGCGTCGGCCTGGTGTTGCGCGCCATCGCGGAGCGGCGCGGCCGGGGCGACCGGGTGCCGCAGGCGCGGCTGCACGGCGAGCAGGACGACGTCGTGCTGATCACGTCCGTGCACATGGCCAAGGGCCTCGACTGGCCGGTGGTCGTGTTCGGCGACCTGGCGGCCAGTGACAAGCCCGACGGCGAGAAGCTGCTGATCGGTCGCGACTGCATCCGCATCGGTGAGCCGGACACGCCCGCGAAGGAGCAGCCCGAGCGCTGGACCGGGCTGCGCGACGTGCTGGCACTCGAGGGCAACGCCGAAGAGAAGCGCGTCAGCTACGTCGCGCTCACCCGGCCGAAGGACCGGCTCATTCTGTCGGGCATCCCGCTCGGCACCGGCGGGCACCGCGGTTCTGTCGCCGGCGACCTGATCGCCGTCCTGCCGCCGCTCGACGGATTCGACACCGGCGACACCGTGCCGTTCACCGGTGCCGACGGGATCGCGCGTGCGGCGCTGGTGCGGGTCGCGGCAGTGGGGGACGGCGGCGAGACCGCGGGCATCGCCGGCGGCGACGATGCCGCCCTGCTCCAGCAGCTGTCCCTGCCGCCGGCACCGGTCGCGACGCCGCTCGGGCTCACCCGCCACTCCGCGACCGAGCTGCTCTCGTTCGGACGCTGCGAGCGGCGGCACGCGCTCAAGTACGTACTCGGCATCCGCGAGCCGAAGCCGCAGGTGGAAGCTGCCGCGAGCGACGATGCGCTGCCGATCGACGCGATCGCGCGCGGCCAGATCGTGCACGACGTGCTGGAGCGCTACCAGGAGGAAGCGGCGCTCGAGCAGCTGCTCGAGGACGCGATCGGTCGCTGGGACGAGGACGCGCCGCCGCCCGAGTCGCCGCTGGGACACCGCTACCGCGCCGAGCTCGCCGACGAGGTCAGCCGGGTGCTCGCGCAGCCGGAGTACGCCTCCGTGGCGAACGCGGAGGGCGCCCGCCGCGAGCTCCGATTCCTGCAGGTGCTCGCCGGCGGCGATGCCATGCAGGGCGCGATCGACCTGGCCGCGCCGCTCGCGGATGGCGTGACCCTCATCGACGTGAAGACCAGCCGCATCGAGGCGGCGCAGGCCGCGAAGAAGGCTGTCGAGTACGCGCCGCAGCAGGCCGTCTACGTCTCGGCCGCGGCCGCGCTCGGCCCGCGCCCCGTGGCGCAGTTCGGCTTCGTGTTCAGCCACACCGGCACCACCGTCGCGAGCGCGGTGGATGCGACGGCGCTCGCGGTCGCCGGCGAGCGTGTGCGCAGCGCGGTAGCGCGCATGGGCACGGTGCCGTTCGCGCTCGCGGAGAGCCCGCGCGAGTGCTTCCTGTGCGGTTACCGGCGCGCCCGGCTGTGCCCCGGCGTGCCCCGCGCGGGCCAGGAGCTTGCAGCGGCACCATCAGCGGAGACGTAGCGACAGAAACACGCGCGCGCGACTCGCGACAGCGTGGCTGGAGAAAGTCTCCACGCGGTGCGAAATCGGGTTTCGCCACGCCCCTGAAGCTGTTATATTGGCGGGGTGCGGAAACGCACCGCGGCCGGTCCCGCCGCGTAACAAATGCCGTGCGGTGCGCGAGTGATTTGAGGCTGCTTGACGGGCTCGCGCGAAGTGCCCACCGCGGACCACCGTCTAAACGCCGGGAGAGCCCCGTGCGTCCTAGCCGCCCGGGGCTCTCCGTATTCCATACCGGGGATGAGCGCCGCCAGCGGTCACGACCCGGGAAGCGATGGGAGGAACATGGCAGAACACGGCGAATCCAGCGACGCCCGGAACGAGCGTACCCCGGGCGACGGCCCCGACCGGTCGTCGCCGGCGACGGGCCACGCCCCGCTGCCGCTCGTGTTCCGCGCCGAGGCGCGCACGCACGTCGGTCTGCTGCGTGGGAGCAACGAGGACGCGTTCGCGTTCGACGAGCATGCCGGCCTGTTCAGCGTCGCGGATGGCATGGGTGGCCACGCCGGCGGCGAGATCGCCAGCCGGGTCGCAGTCGCCTGCGTCATGGAGGCGAGCGCACCGCTCGCGAACGGCGATGAGCAGCTCGGACGCACGCTGTTCCGCAGTGCCGCCGAGCGCGCGCACTTCGAGCTGGAGGCGCACGGCGAGGAACACCCGGAGCTGCGCGGGCTGGGCACGACGCTCACGGCGCTCCGCTCGCTCGCCGAAGGCACCATCCAGCTGCTGCACGTCGGGGACAGCCGCGCCTACCTGTATCGCGCCGGGCGGCTGACGGCGCTGACCACCGATCACTCCTGGGTCTTCGAGCAGCTCGTCAATCCCGGCCGGCTCACCCGCGAGCAGGCGCGCACGCACCCGAGCGGCAACCTGATCAGCAACTGCGTCGGCGGCGGCCTCCCGGACGCGCCCGTCGCCGACCTGATCGACGTGCCGGTGCACGCCGGCGACCGGGTGCTGCTCGTGACCGATGGCCTCACCGACATGCTGCCCGAGGCGGGCATCGCCGGGCTCTGCGGGGAGCACACCGAGCGTAGCGCACTCGTCGATGCCCTCGTCCAGGCCGCGCTCAACGCCGGTGGTCGCGACAACATCACCGTCATGGTCATCGACGCCATCGCGCCCGTGGACGACCGGGCCCTCGCCCTGGCGAGCTGACCGGGCCGGCCGCAGGGCGGCACCGGCGCGGGACCTGCATCCTCACCTCCCGGCACGCCAACCTGGAGGCGAGATGCGCGAATCCGACGCGGTGGTGCTCACGCTCCTGCGCGAGCTGGACGAGATCACGGTGGCGGATCGCATCCGCCAGGCGACCGACCTGCGGGTGCAGGAGCGGATCGATGCCGAGCTGCTCGCGCGGGTCGGCCGCTACGTGGACGCGGCGCCGCATGCGATCACCGCGCGTCTCGCCGAGCTCGATGATGAATGGGACGCGGAGCGCGCCCTCACGCTGCAGTCCTCCGTCACCGGGCTGGCCGGCCTCGTGCTGGCGGCGGCCGGCAACCGGCGCTGGCTGATGCTCACCGCCGTCACCACCGGCTTCCTGTTCCAGCACGCCGTCCAGGGCTGGTGTCCGCCGCTCATGCTGCAGCGGCGTCTCGGCCTCCGCACCCGGCGCGAGATCGACCTCGAGATCCACATGCTGAAGCTGCTGCGCGGCGATTTCCGGGACGTGCCGAGGGCGGGCACGCTCGACGGGCGGGGACCGGTGTCAGCAACGGCGGACGAGGTCGTGCAATCGACTTCCTGAAGTACCCACAGATGCCATACCGAACCGCCCGGCGATCGGGAATCGATCGCCGGGCGGTTCCTGCATGCGTTCAGCCGCCGGGCTGCCGCACTCGTATCCGGCCGGGCATCGGCCCGGGCAGCGCCCGGCCGCCCGGCATGCCACCCGGACCGTCCTGGAGCCCGGGTCGTCCGCGTCGCACGCGCGCCGCGGCGACCTCATCAGGCAGTCGCGTGAGCGACTCGCCCCGCTGCAGCGCCGTGGTCACGCGCTCGAGCGCCTGCGTGGGCGTGCGACCCATGGCGACCAGCTGACCGAGCACGGCGATCGCGATGCCCCGCCGTTCCCGCCCCGCCGTCTCACTGAGCTGCATCAGCACTACCTCGCTGACGCCGAGGTCGAGCGCGTCCGCGGCCGCCGCAAGCTCGGTGTTCCGGCGTCCCGGCTCGTTCGGAGCGTCGCCGAGCAGCCGCCGTGCGGCCATCAGTGACTCCGCGCGCCTCTCGACCGCGCCGGCGAGTCGCTCCATCGGGACGCCGCGCGCCCTGCCATCGGCGACCTTGCTCTCGATGAGCGCAACCGGAACGTCGGCATTCCGGGCGCGGGCGCGGGCCGCATCGATGCGTTCTTCCGGAGACTGTGCCAGCATCGGCACCGGCAGTGCCAGCAGCAGCAATGCACTGAGGATCCTCCTCATACGTCCACCCGGCATCGGGGATTGGTGTCTCCACTAGTTAGACGGTTGGGAGGCGCCGCACGTCACTATCGCCGCGCCGCCCACGGCTCGCGATCCGAGTGGTAGCCGTCCGGGTTCCACACGTGAGGAGCGAAAGCCACACGTCGGCGACGCCGATGGTCCTGCCACCGGTGCGGGCGCGCCCCACACCGTGGTTACGCTCCCTTGCCGCCAGGAGTGGCCCGAACCCTGCCATGAACCCGGTACGGCGCTGCCTCGCGGTGCCGTTCGGGCCGTCGTGCCGGCCCCCATCGCAACCGGCTCCCCGGGGTCCGCCATGGCCGCTCATACGATCTCGCGACCCCCCTCCCGCCTGCGCTGCGTACCCGCGGCGGCATTCGGGCGACGTCTCGCCCGACGCCTGCTCCACCACGACCTCCTGCGCCTCGCCACGCTCGTCGCGATCGCCGCGTTCCTGGCCGACTGGGCCACGAAGTCATGGGCACTCCACACGCTCGACGGCACCATGCCGCTCGGCTCGCTCGTCCTCGCGGTCGAGCGCAACGAGGCGTTCGCGTTCTCCTCCGGCACCGGCGCCGTGCCGCCGGTGCTCGTGACCGTGGTGCGGCTGTGCGCGCTGGCCGCGATCGCCTGGCTCTCGCACCGGGTCGCGGCGCGCACCCGCCGCTACGCGGCCGGCGTCGGCCTGCTGCTCGGCGGCGGGTTCGGCAACGCCGCCGACATGGCGTTCCGCGGCGGCGCCGTGGTGGACTTCATCGGGGCCGGCCCGTTCCGCTTCGAGTGGTCGGGCGAGCTGTTGCATTTCCACTTCGTGTTCAACATCGCCGACATCGCGATCCTGATCGGCCTCGGACTGGTCGCGCCCGTGATCCGGCATGCGGCACTCTCGGCGCAGCGGCGCATCGCGCAGTGGGAGGACCGCCTGCTCCAGGAGCGCGCCCGGGTGTGACGCGCTGCCGCGCGTACGCGCGCGGCGTGCCTGCGCCTCGCGCGCGAGGTCGGTCTATCCAGAGCCGTCACGTCCCCGTTGACAGCCGCCCGCCCCCCGCATTATCCTCGCGCCATGATGACGAACGCCTCTTCCGCACGCCGCTCCGGCGCCAGCAACCGCTGGTGGTGGCACGGGTCCGCACCTGAAGAGGCAGTTCCGGACGCCTGAGCGTCCCGGCACGCGCGTACTGTTTCCGACCAGCCTCTTCAGCCGATCCGGCGAAGAGGCTTTTTCTTTTTCCGGTCGCGTCGATCGGAACACCAGCGAGGACCTGATGCGCGTCACCACGTTCGAGGAGTTCCGGGCGCTGGCCGGCCAGGGCACGTTCGTGCCCGTCTGCAAGGAAATCGTCGCCGACCTGCTCACGCCGGTCTCGGCGTTCCTGAAGATCGCCGAGCACTCCGACGAGGCGTTCCTGCTGGAATCGGTGGAGGGCGGCGAGCACATGGGTCGCTACTCGTTCCTCGGCAAGGACCCGTTCCTGATCCTGCGCGCCCGCGACGGCCGTACCACCGTGGAGCGGGCCGGACACCGGAGCAGCTCCGAGCGACCGTTCCTGGACGAGCTGCGCGAGCTCATGGCCGCCTACCGGGCGCCGCCCCTGCCCGGACTGCCCCGCTTCACGGGCGGGGCCGTCGGCTACCTGGGGTACGACGTCGCACCCTCGTTCGAGCCGGCGCTGCCAGCGCGCGGCGCTGCCGCCGATGACGACGCCGGCTTCATGGTCTTCGACACCGTGCTCGCGTTCGACCATGTGCGCCACCGCATCCTGCTGATCTCGAACGCACGTCTCGAGGGCGCTGTGGACCTGGAGGCGCTCTACCGGTTCGCGTGCGCGAAGATCTCGTTCCTGGAGCGGGAGCTGGCGCGCACGCTCTCGCAGCCCCAGCTGCCACCGGACGTGCCGCTGGCAGTCACCAGCAGCGTCACGCGTCCGCAGTTCGAGGGCATGGTGCGAACCGCGAAGGAGCACATCGCCGCGGGCGATGTCTACCAGGTCGTGCTGTCGCAGGCATTCGAGGCGCGCACCGAGGCGGATCCGTTCACGGTCTACCGGGCGCTGCGCCACGTGAACCCGTCGCCGTACATGTACTTCCTGCGCTCCGGCGGCCGCGCCATCGTGGGCGCCTCCCCGGAGATGCTGGTGCGCGTCGAGGGCACGCGCGTCGAGACGCACCCGATCGCGGGTACCCGTCCGCGCGGCCGCGACGAGCTGGACGACATGCGCCTTGCCGAGGAGCTGAAGCGCGACGAGAAGGAGCGGTCCGAGCACGTGATGCTCGTGGACCTCGGCCGCAACGACATCGGCCGCGTCGCCGAGTACGGCAGCGTGCGCGTACCCACGTTCATGGGCATCGAGAAGTACTCGCACGTCATGCACCTGGTGTCCGCGGTCGAGGGCCGGCTCGCGGCGCCGCACGACCGGCTCGACGCGCTCGTCGCCTGCTTCCCGGCCGGCACCGTGTCGGGCGCCCCGAAGATCCGCGCCATGGAGATCATTGCGGCGCTGGAGCCGCAGCCGCGCGGCGTGTACGCTGGGGCGGTCGGTTACCTCGACTTCAGCGGCAACCTCGATTTCTGCATCGCGATCCGCACGGTCGTGATCGAACGCGGGCGGGCGCGCTTCCAGGCGGGTGCCGGCATCGTGATCGGCTCCGACCCGGCGACGGAGTACGCGGAGACCTGCGCCAAGGCCGAGGCCGTGCTGCAGGCGCTGCGGCTCGCGCAGGACGGGCTCGGTGCCCGCGGGACCGGTGGCCCGGGGTCGCACGCAGCGGCCGCGGCCGTGGTCGGGAGCGCGGCATGATCCTGGTCATCGACAACTACGACTCGTTCACCTGGAACCTGGTGCAGTACTTGGGTGAGCTCGGGGCGGAGCCGGTCGTGCGTCGCAACGATCAGCTCACCGTAGGCGACGTCGTGGCGCTGGGTCCCGCGCGCGTCCTCATCTCACCGGGGCCCGGCCGTCCGGAGGGGAGCGGCGTCTCCCTCGACGTGATCCGGGAGCTGGGGGCGACGATCCCCATCCTGGGCGTCTGCCTCGGTCACCAGGCGATCGGCTCGGCCTATGGCGGCAGCGTCCGGCGCGCAGCGGAGCCCGTGCACGGCCGCACGGCCACGATCGTGCACGATGGCCGGGGCGTGTTCGCCGGCATCGGAGCGCCGTTCGCCGCGGCACGCTATCACTCGCTGGTGATCGACGCGGAAGTCCTGCCCGAGATGCTCGAGGTCGCGGCGCACGCGCGCGAGGATGGCGTCATCATGGCGGTGCGGCACCGTAGCCATCCGGTGCACGGTGTGCAGTTCCATCCCGAGTCCGTGCTCACCGACGAAGGACACCAGATCCTTCGCAACTTCCTGGAGCTCTGATGTTCCCGGCACTGCTCGAGAAGCTGCTGCGGCACGAGGACCTGACGAGCGACGAGGCGGCCGCGGCCATGGACGAGGTGATGGCCGGGCGCGCCGCGGCTGCGCAGCTCGCCGCCCTGCTCGCGGCCCTGGCCATGAAGGGCGAGCGGCCGGCGGAGATCGTCGGCTTCGCACGCACGATGCGGGCGCACGCGGTAGCGCTCGCGGAGCCGCCCGGGCCGGTGTTCGACACCTGCGGTACGGGCGGCGATCGCTCCGGCACGTTCAACATCTCCTCGGCTGCGGCGCTCGTGGTGGCGGCCAGCGGAGTGCGTGTCGCGAAGCACGGCAACCGCTCGGTGTCGAGCCGGTGCGGCAGCGCGGACGTGTTCGCCGCGCTGGGCGTGGACATCCTGGCACCGCCCGCCGCCGTCGAGCACTCGCTGCGCGAAGCCGGCATCGCGTTCTTCTTCGCGCCCACGTTCCACCCGTCGATGCGTCATGCCGCGGAGACGCGTCGCGACCTGGGCATCCGCACCGCGTTCAACCTGCTCGGCCCGCTCACGAACCCGGCGGCGCCGGCCCGGCAGATCGTGGGCGTGCCGCGGCCCGAGCTGACCGAGCTGATCGCGCATGCGCTCCGGCTGCTCGGCACCGAGCGCGCGTGGGTGGTGCATGGCTCCGACGGCATCGACGAGATCTCGACGGCCGGACACACGAAGGTCTCGGAGTGTCGCGACGGGACCGTGCATACGTTCTACATCCACCCGGCGGACTTCGGCATGGCCAGCAGCCCGTCCGACCGTCTGCAGGGCGCGGACGCAGCCGCGAACGCGGCGATCATCCGCGCCGTGCTGGCCGGCGAGCCGGGCGCGCCCCGCGACGTGGTGCTGCTGAACGCGGGTGCGGCGCTCTTCGTGGCCGGTGCCGCCGACTCGGTGCTGGCGGGCATCGAGCGGGCCGCGCACGCCATCGATTCCGGGGCCGCGCAGCGCACGCTCGAGGCCATGGCGCTCGGCTCGCACGCGGAGGTCGCCGTATGAGCGAGCCGGGTGTGCTCAGGACGATCCTCGAGGCGACCCGCCGACGCGTCGCCGAGCAGCGCGTGCGCGAGCCGCTCCCGGCGCTGGCGCGTCGCGCCGCCGATGCCGCGCCCCGGGGCGCGCGCTTCCGCGCGGCGCTCGACGTGGACGCCGGCATCGCCGTGATCGCGGAGTGCAAGCGTGCCTCGCCGTCGCGCGGCGAGATCGCGCGCGACTACGACCCGGCGCGGCTCGCGACGGCATACCGGGACGCGGGCGCGGCGGCCATCTCGGTGCTCACCGAGCCGAGCCGCTTCGGCGGGTCGCTCGCGCACCTGGCGGCCGCGCGCGCGGCGGTGTCGGTGCCGCTGCTGCGCAAGGACTTCATCATCGACGAGTACCAGCTGTACGAGGCCCGGGCCGCGGGCGCGGACGCGGTGCTGCTGATCGTCGCCGCGCTCGGCCAGGCCGAGCTGAGCGCGCTGCACCGCGGGGCTGGCGAGCTCGGCCTGGCGGCACTGGTGGAGGTGCACGATGAACGGGAGCTGGAGCGTGCCCTGGCCGCGGAAGCGCGCCTGGTCGGAGTGAACAACCGGGACCTGCGCACGCTGCGCGTGAACCTGGCGGTGTCCTACCGGCTGGCGCCGTGCCTGCCCGCGGACGTCACCGCGGTGAGCGAGAGCGGGATCCGCACGCGCGCCGACCTTGCCCGGCTGCGCGCCGTCGGGTATCGGGCCGTGCTGGTCGGCGAGCGGCTCATGCGCGCCGACGATCCCGGCGCGGCCCTCGCCGAGCTCACCGGTGCCGCGCCGGCTGCGACCGTGCGCGCGGGAAGCGGGTCGTGATCGTGAAGGTCTGCGGCATCACCCGTGTCGAGGACGCGCTGCACGCGGTCCGGAACGGCGCGAGCGCGCTCGGGTTCGTGTTCTGGCCGGGGAGTCCGCGCCACATCGCACCGCGGTGCGCGCGCCGCATCACCGACGAGCTGCCGGACGGCATCGAGACCGTGGGCGTGTTCGTGAACCAGGACGCCGCGGAGATCCGCGACAGCGCGGCGCTCGCCGGCATCCGCACGATCCAGCTGCACGGCGACGAATCGCCCGGCTTCGCGGCCGCACTGAACCTGCCGGTCTGGCGCGCCCTGCCGGTGCACGCGCGGCTCGACGTCTGGGCTGCGGAGATCACGATCCTGCTGGACGCATGCGACCGCGAGCGGCGCGGCGGGACCGGGCGCCAGGTGGACTGGGGCGCGGCGGCGGCCGCAGCCGCGCGGCGCCGCGTCGTGCTCGCGGGTGGACTCAATCCCGGCAACGTGGCACGCGCGATCACCGCGGTGCGCCCGTTCGGCGTGGATGTCTCCTCCGGCGTCGAAACGGCGCCGGGCATCAAGGACCCGGAGCGCGTCGCCCGCTTCCTGGCGGCGGCGCAGGCAGGACTGCATGCGAGCCGAGGCTGAGCCGCAACCCGGCGATGCGCGCGTCGCCCCGTCCCGGGCGGCAGGCCCGCGTCGCGATCCGGATGGGCACGGCTACTTCGGCGCGTACGGCGGTCGCTTCGTGCCCGAAACGCTGTTCGCGCCGGTCGAGGAGCTGACCGCCGCCTACCTGGCGGCGCGTGCCGACCCGACGTTCCGTACCGAGCTGGACCGGCTGCTCGCGGAGTACGTCGGCCGCCCCACGCCGCTGCACGAGGCCGCCCGCCTCGCGGGTGCGCAGGGCCGCGCCCGCATCCTGCTCAAGCGCGAGGACCTGGCCCATACGGGCGCCCACAAGATCAATAATGCGCTCGGCCAGGCGCTGCTCGCCCGGCACATGGGCCGGCGCCGGATCGTGGCGGAGACGGGGGCGGGGCAGCACGGCGTCGCCAGTGCCACCGCGTGTGCCCTGCTCGGCCTCGAGTGCGTGGTCTACATGGGCACCGAGGACATGCGCCGGCAGGCGACGAACGTGCAGCGCATGCGCCTCCTCGGCGCCGAAATCCGACCCGTGGACGCCGGCCGCGGCACGCTCAAAGACGCGATCAACGAGGCGCTCCGCGACTGGGTCGCGGACCCGGCCGGCACGCACTACCTGCTCGGCTCGGTGCTCGGGCCGCACCCCTATCCGCTCATGGTGCGCGAGTTCCAGGCGGTGATCGGACGCGAGGCGCGCGCGCAGCTGCTCGCGCAGGTCGGCCGCCTGCCCGACGCCGTGATCGCCTGCGTCGGCGGCGGCAGCAACGCGATCGGCATCTTCGATGGGTTCCTCGACGATCGGGACGTGCGGCTGATCGGCGTCGAGGCAGGCGGCACGGGACCGGGCGCTGGCCGGCACGCCGCGCGCTTCGGCGAGGGCAGCCCGGGCGTGCTGCACGGCACCCGCACGTTCGTGCTGCAGGATGCGGCCGGCAACATCCAGCCGACGCACTCGATCTCGGCCGGTCTCGACTACCCGGCCATCGGGCCGGAGCACGCCTGGCTGCGCGAGAGCGGCCGCGCCGAGTACACGCACGCCTCCGATGCCGAAGCGCTGGCCGCGTTCCGCGCACTCGCCCGGCTCGAGGGCATACTCCCCGCGCTCGAGTCGGCGCATGCGCTCGCGCACGCCCTGCGACTCGCGCCCGCGGCCCCCGACGGCACGATCCTGCTCGTGAACCTCTCCGGCCGCGGCGACAAGGACCTGGAGACCGTGAGCGCGCGGGAGGAGAAGCTGTGAGGCACCGCGTTCCCGAACCGCCGCGGCTGGGGCAGGCATGAGCCGAATCGCGGGGACGTTCGCGCGCCTCCGGGCAGACGCCACGCCCGGGCTCGTCGCCTATGTGACGGCCGGAGATCCGGATCTGGCACGCTCCGCTGAGATCCTGCACGCCATCGACGCCGCCGGTGCCGACGTGCTCGAGGTCGGCGTCCCGTTCTCCGACCCGCTCGCGGACGGACCCGTGATCCAGCGCGCGTGCGAGCGCGCGCTCGGCGCTGGCACCACGCTGCCCTCCGTGCTCGAGCTGATCCGCGATGTCCGCGCTTCGATCGCCGCACCGATCGTCGTGTTCAGCTACGTGAACCCGGTGCTGCGCATGGGGGCAGAGCGATTCGTGAGCGCGGCCGCCGCCGCCGGCGTGGACGGCGTGCTGCTGCTCGATGTCCCGGTCGAGGAAACGGCGGAGCTGCGCACGCGGCTGCGCGCGCGCGCCATCGATCCGGTCTTCCTGGTGAGCCCCACGACGACGCCCGCGCGCCTCGGTCGCATCGCCGCTGCCGGCAGCGGGTTCCTGTACGCCGTCTCCCGGCTGGGCGTGACCGGCGCCCGTGACCGGCTGGCCGCGGACGCGCGCGAGCTCGTTGCTCGCATCCGCGCCGTGAGCGAGCTGCCGGTCGCGCTCGGCTTCGGCATCTCGACACCCGCCCAGGTCCACGAGGCGGCCCGCTGGGCGGACGCCGCCGTCGTCGGCAGCGCGCTCGTCGACGTGATTGCCGCGGCCGGCTCCTCACCCGCCGTGGCCGCTCGGGCGGGCGATTTCGTGCGCGCCCTCAAGGCCGGCACCGAGGTCCCCGCATGAGCCCGCAATATCGGCTGGCGAGCCGCACCCCGGGCGGTCCGGATACCGTGGTCACGATCGGCGACCTCCGCATCGGCGGCGACGAGGTGATCGTGATCGCCGGTCCCTGCTCGGCCGAAAGCGAGGCCCAGGTGCATGCCACCGCCGCCGCGGTGAAACGGGCCGGTGCGAAAGTGCTGCGCGGCGGCGCGTTCAAGCCGCGCAGCTCGCCGTACGCGTTTCAGGGTCTCGGCGAAGCCGGGCTCAGGCTGCTGCGCGACGCGGCGAGCGCGCACGACCTGCAGCTCGCGACCGAGGTCATGGACGTGGCCCAGATCGACGTGGTCGCGAAGTACGCCGACATCTTCCAGGTCGGGGCGCGCAACATGCAGAACTATACGCTGCTGCGGGAGCTCGGCCAGGCGCGCCGGCCGGTGCTGCTCAAGCGCGGCCTCTCCGCGACCATCGACGAATGGCTGATGGCCGCGGAGTACGTGCTCGCCGGCGGCAATCCGGACGTGATCCTGTGCGAGCGCGGCATCCGCACGTTCGAGACGGCGACTCGCAACACGCTCGACATCTCCGCAGTGCCGGTCGTGAAGGAGCTGAGCCATCTCCCGGTCGTCGTCGATCCGAGCCACGCGACCGGCCGCCGCGACAAGGTCGCCGCCATGGCCCGGGCGGCGGTCGCGGCCGGCGCGGACGGGCTGCTGATCGAGGTTCACTGCGACCCCGAGCAGGCGCTCAGCGATGGCGCTCAGTCGCTCTACCCCGCCCAGTTCGAGCGGCTCATGGCCGAGCTGCGCATCATCGCGCCCGCGATCGGGCGCAGCATCTGCCGCCAGCCGGTGCTGCGTCAGGGCTGGTCCCGCTGACCCTGGCGCCCCGGCCGCTGTGGCCCGCTCGACCGCTGTCCCGTTCATGGCGGATCCCGACTGCCCGTGCCATCATGCGACAGCGCGCTCGCGACCCGCGCGAGGACGCTGCCCACCCTGCGGACCTGGACGATGGCGAACCAAGACATCCTGAATGCGGAGCAGCGGCGCGACGTCGTCGCTTTCACGGGCGCCGCCGATGCGGACACGCTCGACGACGAGGCGCTGATCACGCTGGCTGCCGAGCAGATCGGCATGGAGGGCGAGCTGGCCGTCGATGCGGGCGGCATGGTCGAGCTGTCGCGCGACAACCTGCTCGTCATCCTCGAGTCGGTGGAGGACGACGATGCGCAGTACGTCGAGCATCCGGACCAGCTCCACCTGGCCGTGTACCTGCGCCCGGAATCGGACGCCGACCGGCAGCGGCTCGAGGATGCCGACCTGATCGAGAAGTCGGACGAGCCCGATGCGCTCGAGGCCGACGGCTGGACCTACGCGTGGTGGGGCGCGATGTGCACGAGGCTGTCGAAGGAAACGGACCTGCCCACGCAGATGGAGACCCTGCACCGCGTGCTGGGCGAGGCGGAGGCGGCCGTAGCCGCCGCATCGCCGGACCGCTTCTTCGAGGCGACGAAGTGGCTCGAGCACGACGCGGAGTAGCGCGGGCCCGGTGACGTCGCCCCGGCAGGGCATCTGGCGGACGCCGGCCGGCAGGAGGTACGCGCCCCCGGGCCGTTTCGTCGACTGAGCCCGAATCCGGACCTGGCGGGCCCGTAGCCGTTGCCCGCCCGGGAAGCGCCGGCCCATCTTGGGTGACCGGCCCCGCGCCCACACGACCGATCCCATGCCGACACCAGACAGCCGGCCCCTGTCCCCGCTGCCTGCCGATGCCGAAGCACCGGTGCGGCCTGCCGCGCCCGGTGAGGTGACGGAGCTGCTGCGGGCCGGCCGGGCCGGGGAGCAGGCCGCGTACGACCGGGTGTTCGCGCTCGTCTACGACCACCTGCGCGAGGCCGCACGGGCGCAGCTCGCGCGCGACGCGCGTCACCGTGCCGGCGGCCACACGCTTTCCACGACGGCGGTCGTGAACGAGGCGTGGCTGCGCCTGGCCGATCCAAGCCGGCTGGACGTGCACGACCGCTCGCATTTCCTGGCGATTGCGGCGCGCGCGATGCGCCAGGTGCTGATCCAGCACGCGCGCCGGTTCCGGGCCGGCAAGCGGGGCGGCGGCGCGGTGCACATCGACCTGGATGCGGCCGGCGAGGGTATCGCGGTCGCAGAGCGCGCCGAGCTGCTGATCGCGCTGGATGACGCGCTCGTCCGCCTCGCCGCGCTGAGCCCGCGGCTGGCGCAGGTCGTCGAGTGCCGCTACTTCGGCGGCCTGACCGAGCCGGAGACCGCCGATGCGCTCGGCGTCAACGAGCGCACCGTACGGCGCGACTGGGTGAAGGCGCGCGCCTGGCTGCACACCGAGCTCACGCGGTCCTGATCGTGGGCGACGTTCCCATCCCCGACGACGCGGCCGCCGCCCGCTGGCAGCGCATCGAATTGCTGCTCGACGGCGCGCTCGATCTGCCCGCGCCGGAGCGTGCGGCCTTCCTCGACGGCGCCTGCGGCGGCGACGCCAGCCTGAGGGCGGAGGTCGAGCGCCTGCTCGACGCGGCCGCGGCGGCCACCGGCCCGCTCCCCGATGACCCGACCGGTCCCGCGGCCGCCGAGTTCGCCGCACCGTTCGTCGCCCGCACGCTCGCGGGCGAGACCGCGGCGGCGCTCGAGGCGGCGGCCGGCGCCACGCCGCCGCTCCGCATCGGCGCGTGGCGCGTGCTCGCGCGCGCCGGCGAGGGCGGCATGGGCACCGTGTACCTGGTGGCGCGCGACGATGGCGAGTTCCGCATGCGCGCGGCCCTCAAGATCGTACGCGCCGGGCTCCACCTCGACGACGCGTCCGTGCGCCGGTTCCGCGAGGAGCGGCAGATCCTCGCGCACCTCGACCATCCGGGGCTCGCCCGCCTGCTCGACGGTGGCGTCACACCCGAGGGCATGCCGTACTACGTGATGGAGTACGTGGACGGGGCGTCGATCGACCGCTGGTGCGACGAGCGGCGCGCCCGCATCCGGGAGCGGCTGCGGCTGTTCGCGCAGGTGTGCGACGCGGTCGCCGCCGCCCACCGCGCGGGCATCGTGCACCGCGACATCAAGCCCTCGAACGTGCTGGTGAACGCGAGCGGCGAGCCGAAGCTGCTCGACTTCGGGATCGCGAAGCCGCTCGCCGTGGACGCCTCCGCGACGGTTGCCGCCGGATCGCCGGGAGTCGGTGCGCTCACGCGCACGGGGGAGCGGCTGCTCACGCCCGAGTATGCCAGCCCCGAGCAGGTGCGCGGCGAGCCGGTCACGGCCGCGACCGATGTCTACTCGCTCGGCGTGCTGCTCTACGAGCTGCTCACCGGACAGCGGCCGTATCACCCGCGCAGCCGCAGCCGCCACGAGATCGAGCGCGCGATCCTGGACGAGACGCCGACGCGTCCGTCGGCGCTCGCGACCCGCACCGGGGCGCGCATCGCCGAAGCGTCCGCCGCGGCCCGCAGCACGAGCAGCGGCGAGCTCCAGCGCCGCCTGCGCGGCGACCTGGACGCGATCGTGCTCACGGCGCTGCGCAAGGAGCCGGCGCGCCGCTACCCGACGGTCGAGGCCCTGGCCGCGGACGTGCGCCGCCACCTCGCCGGCGAGCGCGTGCACGCCCGCGGCGACTCGGCCGCGTACCGCGGGGCCGTTTGGCTGCGCCGGCACCGGCGCACGGCCGTCGCCGGCGCGGTCGGACTGGTCGCGGGCATCGCCCTGATCACCGGCTTCGCCGCCCGCAGCCTGCGCTTCCAGCCCGAGATGTGGTCGGACGCGCGCGCGCTCGTGGACTCCGTGTCCACCCGTTCCCCGGCCGCGCGCCGCTACTACGAGGATGGCCTGCGCGCGTTCGCGAGCGGGCGCCACAATGACGCCGTGCAGCTGTTCCGCGCCGCGCTCACGGCCGATTCGACGTTCGCGATGGCCGCGTATTACGGTTCCACTGCGGCCATGCTCACCGAGGATTACGCGATCTCGCGGGCCCTGCTCGACCATTCCGTGCGCCACCTCGCGAACGTGAGCGAGCGCGAGCGCCTGGTCGTGCGCGCGAACTACGCGGCACGGCGCAAGGACCCGGCGCTCGCCGCCCTGGCCGACTCGCTCAGCACGCTCTACCCGGAGTCGGTGCTGGGCCCGGTCTGGAGTGCGCGCGCGGCGGTGCATGCCGGCGATTGGACACGCGCGGTCGAGCTCTCGCGGCGCGTCGTCACCATGGACTCGCTCGCGCTGCACCACGACCTGGTGCCCTGCTACGCCTGTGACGCGCTCACCCAGGTCGTGAACGCGTACGCGATGATGGACTCGCTGGCGGCGGCGGAGCGCGAGGCCGGCCGCGCGCTGCGGCTTCGGCCGGACGTGGCGGCCGCGTGGCGCGACCTGGCGCACGTGCAGCTGTGGCACGGCACCGGCAGCGACAGCGCGTACCGCCGTACCGTGGAGCTGGATCCGGGGGATGCCGACTGGGCCGTCGAGTGGGTCGCGGACTGGCGGCTGCGTCGCGGCGAGTTCGCGGCCGCCGACGAGCTGCTCCGGGCGCGCGTGCAGACCGCGCCGCCGCCCCGCGTGGAGCGCTCGCTCGGCCTGCTCATCGCCTCGCTGCGCATGCAGGAGCGCTGGCCGGAGGCGCTCGCGCTGGCGGAGCGGTTCCGCACACTCGGTGATCCCCGCTCCGCGTGGGCCGTCCAGCTTGCCCAGGTCACGATGGAGAGCGGCCGCCCGCGCGCCGCCGCGGCGCTGTTCGACTCGATCAGCGGCTGGCCACCCGACCTGCCCGACCCGACGCCCGAGTTCCGCATCTGGGCGCTCACGCACCGGGCCAGCGCGCTCGCGATCGCTGGAGACACGACGCCGCTCGCCGCGATCGCCGACACGATCGAGGCGCTCGCGCCGCTCAGCGGCAACGGCCGCGACGCGCGCCTGCCGTACCACGTGCGCGGCCTGCTGCTCGTCGCACGGGGCGACGATGAGGCTGCGATCGCGTCGTTCCGAAGCGCGATCTTCTCGCCGAACCGCGGCTACACGCGCACGAACCTGGAGCTCGCGCGCGCGCTGCTCCGGCTCGGGCGCCCGCATGAGGCGATCGCCGCGCTCCAGCCCGCGTTCCGGGGCTCGCTCGAGGTCAACAACACCTACGTCACCCGCACCGTGCTGCACCGCACGCTCGCCGAGGCCTGGCGCGCGGCCGGCAATGCCGACAGCGCGGCCGCCCACGATGCCTGGGTCGCCCGCGCGACCCGCCGGCATTGATGCAGCGGGCGCCCGGGACGGGACTCCCGGGCGCCCGCCCTCGTCTCCAGACCGGACCGGTGCGCGAACGCTCCCTCCCTCACATCAGGGCCAGCTGCGTGGCGGTCGCGACGCAGCGAGCCTCGTGCTCGAGCAGCCAGCGCTTGCGCTCGAGGCCGCCGCCGTAGCCGACGAGCGTACCGTTCGCACCGATCACCCGGTGACAGGGAACGATGATCGCGAGCGGGTTCTGTCCGTTCGCGGCGCCGACGGCGCGCGCGTGGCCGGGACTGCCGATCGCGGCGGCGAGCGCACCGTAGGACCAGGTCGCGCCGAACGGGATGCGGGTGAGTGCCGCCCAGACGCGCTGCTGGAAGGGCGTGCCGCGCGGCGCGAGCTCGAGCGTGAATTCGCGGAGGTCGCCCGCGAAGTAGGCGGCGAGCTGGTCGTGCGGCTGGGCGAGGCGATCGGCGGACTCGCGCCATTCGCCGGGCTGGCGGGCGAGCACCTCGGCGCCGGGGCGCATGTGCACCGCGCTGAGGTGGGTGCCGTCCGACACGAGCGTGAGCGCACCGATCGGCGAGTCCATCTCGTGGTAGTATTGCCGTTGCATATCATCGACTCCGTGGCGAGAGACTTTCCCAGAGGTGGATCACTGCGTACGCCCGCCAGGGCCGCCAGGCCTCGGCGAGACGCGTCGCGGTTGCCGCCCCGGCACCGCCGAGTGCGTTGCGCACACCCGCATCGGCCGCCGGGAACGCGTCCGGCCAGTGCAGCCCGCGCATCGCCATGTATTCGGCAGTCCACGAACCGATGCCGGGGATGCGGCGCAGCGCCGCGATGACGGCGCCGGGGTCCGCGCTCGGCGCGAGCCCGACGTCGCCGGCGTGGATCGCGGCCGCAAGCGCGACGAGCGTGCGCGCGCGGGCGAGCGGCATGCCGAGACCGGCGATCCTGCCGGCATCGGTGGCCGCGAGCCGGGCGGCGCTCACGCCGACGTGCGTCAGTCCGTCCGGCGCGTCGGCGAGCGGCTCGCCGAGCGCGGCCGTGAGCCGGCCCGCGAGCGTCATCGCGGCCGCGACGCTCACCTGCTGGCCGAGCACGCCGCGCACCGCGACCTCGAACGCGTCGGCGCAGCCGGGCAGCCGCAGACCCGGCTGCGCGCGCACGACCGGCCCGAGCACCGGGTCGGTCGCGAAATGCGCCGCGATCTCCGCCGGCTCCGCGTCCAGGTCGAACAGCCGGCGCACGGCGGCGCGCACCGGCATCAGCACGGGCACGAGCGAATCCGACACCTCGACGGCCAGCGCCGCCTCGCCGCGGGCATGACGCACGCGGAGCCAGCCGGCATGATCGCCGATGCGCAGCGAGCGTGTGTACGTCGTCGCCGTCACCGACTCGACTCCGGGGATCGCGCGCTTCGCGAGGAACGCGAGCAGCCGCTCCCACGCGAACGGCGGCCGGTAGCCGAACCGGAGCGTCACGATCGGCGCCGCCCGCGCGCGGCGCTCCCGGCGTAGCCGGGTCGGGCTCATCCGGTAGCGGGCCAGGAACAGCGCATTGAAGCGCGTCAGGCTCGCGAAGCCGCTGCTGTACGCGATACGCGCGACCGGCAGGTCCGTGTCCGTCAGCAGCTGCTTCGCGAGCAGCAGCCGCTGCGTCTGCGCCAGCTCGACCGGCGACGCCCCGAACTCCGCGCGCACCGCCCGGCGCAGCTGCCGCTCGCTCACGCACAGCTCGCGCGCCACGTCCGTGACGGAACGCCCGTTCAGCGCACCCTCCGCGATGCGCGCAAACGCGGCGTTCGCGAGCCGCGCGTGCGCATCCGTGAGCGAGCGGCCCGGAGCGAGCTCGGGACGACAGCGCAGGCAGGGCCGGTAGCCCGCCCGCTCCGCCGCGGCGGCACTCTCGTGGAACGTGCAGTTCCGGGCCTGCGGCAGCCGGGCGCGGCACACCGGCCGGCAGTAGATGCCGGTCGTGCGCACACCGACGAAGAACGTGCCGTCGAAGCGCCGGTCGCGGGCGCGCAGCGCCTGGTAGCGGGCGTCGCGTTCCGCAGTCGGGGGATCGGGAAGGTGGCTGCTCATGGCCGGAAGATAACCTGTCGCGGGGGCCTCGGCTCACCGTTTTCGGACCTGGACCCCTGGCCCCCCGTTCGCCCCAGGACGCGGGGGACGCTGAGGATGGACTGGCTCTTGCTTTGCCCGGACGGTCGCTGCCACCACGCTGAATCGATCCGTTTAGCAGGCACGGACTACCATGCGCACGCCGCTTCTCCTACTGAGCTCTCTCCTGTTCACCGCCGTCGGCGCCACGAGCTGCCGGGGCGCCGGCGAAGCGGCCCAGGAACCGCCGCCCGCCGCCCGCGACACGGCCGGGACCGCCGCGCAGGACTGCGAGCCGCTCGAGACGCGCGCGCCGAACGCGCCGGACCAGCAGCCGGCGTTCCCGGGTCAGACGCGGGCGTGCCGGCTGACGTCGAACGTCGCGCTCGACGTCACGGTTCTCGCCCGCGGGCTCGAGCATCCGTGGGCCGTCGAGCCGCTTCCCGGCGGCGATCTGCTCGTCACGGAGCGACCCGGCCGCATGCGCATCGTCACGGCCGCGGGCGAGGTCGGCGCGCCGATCGCGGGTGTGCCCGCGGTCGCGGCCGGAGGGCAGGGCGGCCTGCTCGATGTCGCGCTCAGCCCCGATTTCGCGTCCGACCGGACGATCTTCTGGAGCTTCAGCGAGCCGCGCGACGGCGGGAATGGCACGAGCGTCGCTCGCGGCGTGCTCTCCGCCGACCGGACGAGCCTGCAGGACGTGCGCATCATCGTGCGCACCATGCCGACGCACGCCGGCCGCGCCCACTTTGGCTCCCGGCTCGCGTTCGGTCCCGACGGCATGCTCTACATCACGCTCGGCGATCGTGCCGAGGCGCGCATGCGTCGTCACGCGCAGCAGCTCGACAGCCACCTCGGCAAGATCCTGCGCGTCCGTGCCGACGGTTCGGCGCCTGATGACAACCCGTTCGCGGGGCAGGCCGGCGCGCGGCCGGAGATCTGGTCGCTCGGTCACCGCAACGTCCAGGCGGCCTCGTTCGATGACGCGGGCCGGCTCTGGATCGTCGAGCACGGTACCCAGGGCGGAGACGAGCTCAACCTGATCGAGCGCGGCGAGAACTACGGCTGGCCGGTCCAGGCGTTCGGCGAGGAGTATCGCGGCGCGCCGATCGCCGGGGCGTCGCCGAATCCCGAGGGCTTCCGCCAGCCGGTTTACTACTGGGACCCGGTGATCGCGCCCTCCGGCGCCCAGTTCTACACCGGCGACCTGTTCCCCGAGTGGCAGGGCAGCCTGCTCGTGGGCGGACTCGTCGCGCAGCGGCTCGTACGGCTCCGGATCGAGGATGGCCGCGTGACCGGTGAGGAGCACCTGCTCGCGGACCGCGGACAGCGCGTGCGCGACGTACGGCAGGGACCGGATGGCACGCTGTACGTCGTGACGAACGAGGCTGACGGGGAGCTGTGGCGGATCCGGCCTCGGCGCTGACCTGGCCGGCGGCGGACGGGCGATACCGGCCGATCGCCCGTTCCGATCCGCCGCTCCATGGGACGAAACGCTCGAGCCCCGCGGCAGGCGACATTCGTCGGAGTTGTTGAGCTCCCGGATCCGGCGTTAGTATTGGCAGCGTATTTCGCCCCCGCACCTCTGCATCCCGAGTACCCATGAGCCCACACCGTCGCGGAGGCAGCTCCCGTCGCGACTTCCTGGCCGCGCTCGTTCCGCTCGCCGCGGCGCTGCTGCCGTGGCGCACCGCTCGCGCGTTCGCGCTGCCGGCCGCCGGCATCCACCCGGAGCCGCGCCCGGGCATCACGGGCGCGAACGTCCTCTCAGCGACGAAGCTCGCAGGCTTCGACGCACTGATCCCGGTGTTCGATGGCATCCGCGAATTCGCGGCGCTCGCCGACGGTGTGGGCTGCTATTGCGGCTGTGCCGATTTCCCGGAATACCGTTCGCTGCTGACGTGCTACGAGGAGGCCACCGCAATGGCGATCCACTGCGAGATCTGCCAGGGCGAGGGGAAGCTGCTCGTGAACCGGGCGCGCGAGGGCCAGACGCTCGAGCAGATCCGGCGCGCGATCGATGCGCGCTACGGGAAGGGCAGCCGGGTTGCGCAGGCCGGCCCGCCCAAGGCCGGGAGCGACCCGGTCGGCGCGACCGATCATTGTGGAGCCGCGCGATGAGGCGACGCGTCCTGCTCGCGGTGATCGCGGCCGCAGTCTTGCCGGCCGAGCCTGCCGCCGCCCAGATCCGGGCCAGCGAGCGGGCCCAGGTCACTCAGCTCATCGACGGCACGCGCATCGAGGTGGACTATGCGCGGCCGCGGGCGCGCGGGCGCAGCGAGCTGTTCGGCGGGGAAGTGCACTGGGACGAAGTCTGGACGCCGGGCGCGAACGAGGCGACCACGCTGCGCGTGAGCAGGGCAGTGCGCGTCAACGGGCAGGCCCTGGAGGCGGGCCGCTACTCGGTCTGGCTGGTCGTGAAGGAGGCGGGCGACTGGACCCTGCTGTTCGACACCGACACGACGCGCTTCCACACGCAGCGGCCGGATCCCGATTCCGTGCACTTCCGCGTCGCTGTCACCCCGGTGTCCGGTCCGCTTGTCGATGTACTGACCTGGTCCTTCCCGAAGGTCGCGAACGACGGCGGCACGCTCGAGATGGCGTGGGGCACGGTGCACGTGCCGCTCGAGATCGCGGTCGAGCCGACGTACCAGGTCACGATCGCCCCCGAGGATGCGGCGCCCTACGAGGGCACGTTCCGGATCGCGTGGCAGTTCGGCGACGATCCGATCCCGCCCGAGGCGTTCACGATCGAATACCACGCCGCCGACAGCACGCTGCGGGGACGCACGAAGCTGTGGGGCGAGGTGCAGGAGCTGCTGCTGATCCCGCTCTCCGAGGGCGTGTTCCTGCCGTCGTTCCTCGAGAACGGCGAGGTGCTGGAGACGGCCGAGTGGGTGATCCTCGAGTTCGCCAGCGAGCACGGTCGCGCGACATCGTTCCTGGGACGCGACGTGCAGGAGGACAGGGTCATCGCCCGCGGCACCCGCGAGTCGTAGCCGTACCGGGCCAATCCCGCCACGACCGGGCCCGTTCCGACCGGAGCGGGCCCTTCTTCGCGCGGCTCCGCCCGGGCCGCGCCCTTCACGGCGGCCGCACGCCTTCGTATCATGCAGCCTGCCGCGCGGGTCCCGTCCCGGGAGCGTCACACGCCCCGTCTAACCTGAAGCCATGATCCGCAGCCACCACCGCGTCGAGGCCTGATGCCCACGAAGCTGCAGCGCTGGCTCGACCTGATCGCGTTCCTGGTCGGGCGCCGGTTGCCGGTCGCCTACGACGAGCTGATGAGCGGCGTGCCGGCCTACGCGCGTGAGTACGATCCGGACGATGAGACGGCGCGCGCGTCGCTGCGCCGCAAGTTCGAGCGTGACAAGAAGGAGCTGCGCGCGCTCGGCATCCCGATCCGCACCGTGCGCTACTCGATCAACTACGGTATCGACGAGATCGAGGGTTACCAGATCGACCGGCGCGACTTCTATCTGCCCTACCTCGAGCTGGTCAGCCAGGCGGGGCCCGCCGGAGGATCGGCGCCGCGGCGGGGCCGGGTCGGCGATCAGACCGTCGAGCTGGTCGCGGAGGACGCGCCGCTCGCGCTGGACGGCCTGCGGCGTGTCGTGCACGTGCCCGGCTTCCCGCTCGCGAGCGAGGCGCGTTCGGCGTTCCGGAAGCTCGCGTTCGACATCGACCCGGACGCGTTCCGCACCGATGCCCCGGTGCTGTTCATCGATCCGCCGGGCACCGCCGAGCTGAGCACGCGCCTGCGTGCGCTCTCGGACGCGCTGCTCGCCCGCAAGCGTGTCCGGTTCCCCTATCACGGTCTCTATCGCGACGCCGTCACGCAGCGGGAGGTCGCCCCCTACGGTCTGCTCTTCCAGCATGGTCACTGGTACATGATCGGACTGGACTCGCTGCGCGACGCGGTGCGCGTGTTCCGGGTCGGACGCATGGGCGACGTCACCGCGAACCCGGAGCACCCGGCCAAACCGGACTACGAGATCCCCGTCGACTTCTCGCTCGATGAGTACGCGGACCGCGAGGCCTGGGAGCTGGGCGATCCGGAGGAGCCGCCCGTGGTGGCGCGCGTGCGCTTCCACTTCCCGCTCTCGCTGTGGGCGGAGCGCAACGATCGCGGCGCGCTCGTCGAGCAGCGCCGCGATGGCTCTCAGGTCCGCGAGTTCGAGATCCACCAGGTGAGCCCGTTCCTGCGCTGGCTGTTGAGCCTCGAGGGCGAAGCGGAGATCCTGGATCCGCCCGCGCTGCAGCACGAGCTGCGGCAGCTCGCGAGGGCCGTGGCCGACCAGCACACGCCGAGGTCGTCATGAGCCCGGCCCACGGCACGGCGGCGGATCAGCTGGAGCGGATCCTCTACATCCTGCCCGCGGCGCATCGCGAGGGCGGCATCCTGCTCGACGAGCTGGCCGCCGCGCTCGGCGTGGCGCGCGAGGTCGTGCTTTCCGACATCGAGGACGTCACCGCTCGTGAGTACTACCATCCCGCCGGCAGCACGGACACCATGTCGATCCGTATCGAGCGGGAGCGAGTGCAGGTCCGTGCCATGGGCGAGTTCACGCGGCCGACGCGGCTGAGCGCGCGCGAGGCGCTCGCGGTGCAGCTCGGCCTGCGCAGCCTGGCCGCCGAGTGCGACGGCCCACGCCGGCCCGCGCTGCTGGCCCTCGCCGCCCGCATCGAGAGCGCGCTCAAGACTCCCGAGATCGCGACCGTGCACGAGCTCCGCGAAGCCGGGCCGGCCAGGGCGCAGGCGGAGCGACTGCCGCTGGCGCTCGGACGTCCCGGACACCGGGAGCCGGAGGTCGAGTACGATCCGAACGTGGACCACGCCCTGCTCGTCGGTATCGGCGACGATGTGCTGCGCGGCATGCTGAGCGACGCGATCGGGGCGGAGCGCACGGTGCGGATGCTCTACCTGAAACCCGGGACGCAGGCACCCGAGTGGCGCCGCCTGGTGCCGCTGCAGCTCGTGTACAGCGACGGCTACTGGTACGTGCTCGGGTTCGACCTGGGCCGGCGCGCGCCGCGCATCTTCCGGCTCGACCGCGCGCTGGATGCGGAGCTGGAGGAGGCGGAGGCGCCGCCGGAGGCGCGCGACCGCACGTGGATCGAGCACATCGCCGAGCAGGGCCCGGCGCCGTACTTCGCGACCGATGATGTCCCGGCCAGGGTGCGCTACTCGCCCCTGATCGGTCGCTGGATTGCAGAGCGTACCGGTGCCCCGCGCGAGTCGGACGGCAGCGTGCTGGTCACCCATCGGGTCGCGAGCAGCGAATGGCTGGTGCGTCACGTGCTCCAGTACGGCGGCGAAGCGCGCGTGGAGCAGCCGGAGGAGCTGCGTCGCAGCGTCGCGCGCGTGGCCGCGCAGCTGTCGCGCGGTTGAGCGTACGGGCGCCCAGCGGTTGTGCAGCTGAGCGGGCGGGCGTGCCGCGCCGAGATGCTGCGGCAGCGGCGGGCGCGGAGGGAAGGAGGCGCCGCGCCGCGGACGTGGCGCCTCCGGTGAGTCAGGGTTTCGGGTCGGGCTCCGGCTTCGGCGCTCTCCGCTGGCGGCGGATCAGCTCGTCCTTCAGCGCCCGGCTGCTCGCGCGGTTGTAGGCGCGCTGCTGCAGGTACTTCAGGTCCGGCTCGGCGGCCGGCCCGGCGCCGATCTGCTCCGCGACCAGCTGCAGGTCGGCGGCGTCCTCCGCGACCTGCACGTCCCCCGCGTAGTCGGAAGCGCGCAGGCGCGCTTCCATCGTGGCGAGCAGCGTGTGCGCGGTGTCGTAGTCACCCGCGCGCTGGGCGCGTACGGCGTCGCGTCGCGCGCGTGCGGACTCGAGCAGCAGCAGCTCGCGGCGTACCTCCGCATCGACGCGCGGCCCTTCCGCGAGCGACGCCGAGATCGGCAGCGCGATGGTGCGGTGGTCGATGCC
Organism: Longimicrobiales bacterium; assembly: GCA_035461105.1. Taxonomy (GTDB): domain Bacteria; phylum Gemmatimonadota; class Gemmatimonadetes; order Longimicrobiales; family RSA9; genus VEPF01. Next base: position 29,850 of record DATHVV010000017.1, read on the forward strand.
TTCCGCGGTGATGACGTCGGCGGTGACGAGGAGGCGAGCGACCTCGATGGTTTCCGAGCCGGCGAGCGCGCCGACCAGGAACTCGCAGAGCAGCGCCTTCGGCTCACGGGCGTACAGGTCACCCAGGTCGAGGCCGAGGGCGCCGTCCGGCCCGGTGCTGCGCGGGTACTCGTGGTGCACGGCCGCGAGCGTCACGGCCGGCGCGGCGACGATCGTGACGCGCAGGTTCTGGGCGCTCATGCCGAAGAGTCCCTCCAGCTCGTCCGCGAAGATCGCGGCCGCCTGGTCGGGGGCCTCGATGTAGAACGTGTTGCCGCCGCCCGCCTCGGCCATCGCGCGCAGCAGGTCTTCGTCGTAATCGGCGCCGAAGCCGATCGTGGTGGTGCTGATCCCGTGCGCGCGCGCCCGCGTGCACAACCCGACCAGCGCGTCGCGGTCGGTGATACCCACGTTCGCGCGACCGTCCGTCAGCAGCAGGACGCGGTTGACGCCTTCCACGAGCAGGCCATCGCTCACGAATTCGCGGCTGCGCAGCCAGCCGCCGCTCAGGTTCGTGGAGCCGCCGCTTTCGATCTGCTCGATGCGGCGCGGCAGGTCCGCCTGCGCGGCGCCCGCGGCCGGCGGCGCGACGACCGCGACCTGGTCGTCGAACGCGACCACGCTGGCCACGTCGGCGGGCGCGATCCGGCGCACCAGCTGCGCGGCGGCCTGCCGCGCGGCCACGAGCTTGGGTCCGGCCATGGAGCCGGAGCGGTCGAGGGCGAGCGAGATGTTGAGCGGACGTCGGTGGCCGGAGGCGGCGACGTCGCCTTCCAGCCGGAGCAGGGCGCGCACGACGTGGCCCTGGGGCACCGGTTCGTGGTCGAGCAGGATCGTGGTCTTCATGGGCCGCTCCACGGCTGAGTGTTCACGTCTACGATACGGCCGGGGTGTGACACTGCCGGCCGGACGCGGGGCGGTTACGGGAGCGCGGCGGGCGCCCTATTCTCAGGCCGACTTTGCCGGCTGACCGCTCATCAACGGTTGCTCTCGCCGCCGGAGACCCGATGCCCGCTGCTGACGATCCACGGCCCGCGACCGCGGCCGACGCCGGGGAGATCCCCGTGCTCGCCGCCGTGATCCGGCGCGGCGAGCGCTACCTGCTGTGCCGCCGGCCGGCGCACAAGCGGCATGGCGGACTGTGGGAGTTCCCGGGCGGCAAGCTGGAGCCGGGGGAGACGCACGCGGCGGCGGCGCGCCGTGAGCTGGCGGAGGAGCTGGGGGTCGTCGCGGAGCGGGCCGGCGACGTCGCCTGGAGCGTGCGCGATCCCGGCTCCGTCTTCCGGATCGAGTTCGTGCCTGTGTCGGCGGCGGGCGAGCCGCAGCCGCTCGAGCACTCGGCGCTCACGTGGGTGACGCTCGCCGAGGCGCTCGCGCTGCCGCTCGCGCCCAGCGACCGCCGCTTCGTGGAGTGGGTCCTGGCCGGGGCCGGCGGCGTCAGTCCGCCGGCAGGGTGAACACGACGGCGAGCTCGCCGGGCACGGGATCGAAGAGCTGCTCGCCCTGCCACTCGGGCACGAGCTGGAGCAGCCGCGTCCGGTCCACGCCGTCCGGGGAGGGGCCGACGAACGTGAGCGTGCCGGCGGCCTCGTTCCAGTGGAACGACATGCGGGCCGAGAGCAGCACGTTGCGGTAGAGGTTGTTGGAGCCGGACGCGAAGTCGATGCGCACGTCCCCGCCCGTGGTCCCGGTGTAGGTCACGTTCGCGAGCGTGATCAGCCCGGTCGCCGGGTTCTCGAACACGAGCTGGGCCCGGCCGTTGCGCCCCATCACGAGGCGCGGCCGGGTCGCAACGTCCAGCCGCGCGAGCAGGTCGACGGGCGGCAGCGAGCCCTGCGGGTCGAACGTCAACGCCGTCATCAGGTAGGTCCCGGTCACCTCCAGTTCGGGCGGACGCGGCCCGAAATCGTCATCGCAGCCCGCCAGCAGCGCCGCCGCCGCGAGCACGGCCAGGTACTTCCTCATGCACCAGCTCCTTCTCCAGGGTTGCGGATCGGCGGCCGCGCGGCGGTCCCGCCTGTCCGGCGACGGCCTCCGAAACAGTATACCGGAACAGGCAAGGATTCGCTCCGCAGCCCTCCTTTCCCACGGAGTAGGGCGAATTGATTCGCGGCTGACCGGCGGTTGATCGGCGCGCGCCAGATTCCCGCCACGTCGAACCCGAACCCGGAGACGCACCGATGACCCCCACCCGCTCCACGCCGGTGCCGCCCGTCGCGGCGCCGCGCGTTCCCCTGATCGAGCCGGCCACTGCAGCCGGATCGCCGCCGGAGCCGCCCGCCGAACGGCCCCTGTTCGCCACCGACCAGGTCATCGGCGCGTTCGGGTTCTGGCCGGAGTCGCGCTGATGCAGGCGCTCGCCGCCGGCCTGGGTCGCGCCGCACTGCTCGGCGTCGGCTGCGTCCAGGCGCTCGGCACGCCCCGGGTGTGGCTCGGGCTGACCGTGAGCGAGGCGTCCCGCCAGGCCTCCGACACCCTCGGGCTGGCGCTCCTGCTCAGCACGCTGGGCGGGGCCCTGATCGCGCTCCAGACCGGCTACCAGTTCCAGGGCAACCTGCCGGCCTGGGTGGTCGGCAGCATCGTCGCCTCCAGCGTCGTCACGGAATCGACGCCGCTGTTCGTCGGGCTCGCGCTGATCGGCATGATCGGCACCCGCATCGCCGCGGAGCTGGGCACGATGCAGGTCACGGAGCAGGTGGACGCGCTCGAGGTCATGGGCCGCGACCCGATCCTGCACCTGGTGCTGCCGCGCGTGCTGGCGGCCATGCTGGTGGGACCGATGCTCATGGGCGTCGGGCTGGTCACGTCGATGATCGCGGGCTGGCTCTGCGCCGTGGCCGCGACCCACGCGACGTCCAACGACTTCTGGTTCGGGGTGCGCCAGTACATGCGCGATTTCCCCCCGTTCTTCGCGCTCATCAAGGGCTTCACGTTCGGCGGCGCGACCGCGTTCGCGGCGTGCTACATCGGGCTGGAAGCGTCCGGCGGATCGATCGGCGTCGGACGCACCGTGCGCGCCGCGGTGGTCGCCATGCTCATCGTGCTGGTCGCGCTCGACACGGCACTCGCACCCCTGCTCAAGATCATACCGCTATGATAGAACTGCATGACGTACACAAGAGCCTGGCCGGTCGCGAGGTGCTGCGCGGTGTCGACCTGCGTATCGAAACCGGCGTCGCGCTCGCCGTGCTCGGCCCGTCCGGAACCGGCAAGAGCGTGCTGCTCAAGCACGTGATCGGGCTGCTCGAGCCGGACCGGGGCGACGTCCTGGTGGGCGGCCGCTCCATCGCCCACGCCCGCTATCGCGAGCTCGCGTCGATCCGCTCGGACATGTCCTACGTGTTCCAGGATGGCGCGCTGCTCGATTCGCTGAGCGTCCTCGAGAACCTGCGCTTCGCGATCGATGACGCCGAGTGCCGTGCCGACTTCGAGTGCTCGCTGCTGCGCGTGATCGCGGCGCTCGCGTCCGTGAACCTGGACGAGCGGGTGCTCGACCAGCTGCCCGGCGAGCTGTCGGGCGGCATGCGCAAGCGCGTCGCGGTCGCGCGGGCGATCATCAACGCGCCCAGCATCATCCTGTACGACGAGCCGACCACCGGCCTCGACCCGCGCAACGTGGCGGCCATCGACGAGCTGATCCGCGCCACGCACCAGCGCCTGAACGCGACCAGCGTCATCGTGACGCACGACCTGCGCGGCGTCGCCAACGTCGCCGACCAGGTCGCGCTGCTCGAGGGCGGGCGCATCCGCTTCACCGGCACTCCCGACGAGCTGTTCCAGAGCGAGGACCCCGCGGTGACCAAATTCCTCGGTCACCAACCACTGGAGGAGACATGGCAGGCTACGCGCGCGGCCGCGACGCGGTAAAGCTCGGAGCGCTGGCGACCATCGCCGCGATCGGATTCTCCGTGCTGTTCATGCAGATGACGAGCCGCGGGCTGAGTCTCACGCAGTGGGACGTGCACGTGCGCATCCCGAGCGCGGACGGCCTCCGCAAGCGCGATCCCGTCTTCTTCCGCGGCGTCGCGATCGGCGAGGTGCGCTCGCTGGTGTTCACGGACGCCGGCGACGTGGTGGTGCGCGCGCACCTGAAGGAGCGGGTGCCGCTCACGCGCGCCGCCCATGCCGAGCTGGTGGCGCTCGACCTGTTCGGCCGGCAGTCGCTGGTGCTGCGCGAAGGGCCGGGCACGGCCGCGCCGCTGCGCGATGGCGATACCATCGCCGCGGCGCTGCCGGTATCGATGACCGGACGCATGATCGAGCTGGGCGACCGCGCCGAGCGCATGATCAGCGACACCACCGTGCTGCTGCTGCAGGGCGCGCTGGCGGGCGCGGGTGCGGCCGGACAGCACGTCGCGGCGCTGTCCGCGCGGCTCGACACGCTGCTGCTCGCGCAGCAGTACGCACTCGGATCGGTGCTGCACGAGACTGCCGGCCTGGCGCGCAACCTGAACGCCGCCACCGACCCGCAGGGCATTGCCGACCTGCGCGAGGAGCTGACCCGCGCGGTGGCCGGGCTGGCCCGGTTGAGCGCGCGGCTCGACAGCACGACACTGGTGGCCGGGTCCGTGCTCGGCTCGCTGCAGGAAGGCCAGGGCAGTGCCGGCCGGCTGCTGCACGACCCCGAGCTCTACGTCCGCACGACCGAGCTGCTGGCGAGCGTCGATGCGCTTGTCCGCGACCTGAAGCAGAACCCGAAGAAGTACGTCAACGTGAGCGTCTTCTAGGCGGGCCCGGCGCGTTCCTCACCGGCAGTGCTGACACGCTTCGCCGGGCGCGCCCGGGAACCAGTGAAGCGAGCGCGAGCGACGAACCTGGACCCGGGTCCCGGGTACCGTCGCCATGCGAAGACTCGACCGAATCAGGGTCCTGCTCGGGGTGCTGCTGCTCGCCGCGTGCACGGAGGGGCCCGCGCCCGGCGCAGGGCAGGGTGCCGCGCTCGCGACGCCGGCGCCCACTCGCGGCCTCGACAGCGCGCTGGTCGCGGAGGTGCAGGCCCGCGCCGCGACCCTGCCCCGCCTGCACAGCCTGCTCATCGCCCGCCACGGCGCGCTGCTCCACGAACGCTACTACCAGGGCCGCAGCGCGGACCGGCGCGCGAACATCAAGTCGGCATCCAAGAGCATCATCGCGACACTGGTGGGCATCGCGATCGCGGAGGGCCACCTGGAGGGACTCGACCAGCCGATCGCGCCGTTCTTCCCACAACACGCGGCGGCGGCCGACTCGATGCTCCGGCACGTCACGCTCGGTCACCTGCTCTCCATGCAGGCGGGCCTCGAGCCGACCTCGTTCGGCAACTACGGCGAGTGGGTGTCGAGCGGCAACTGGGTGCGTTACGCGCTCACCCGGCCGTTCGTGGATCGGCCGGGCGGGCGCATGCTCTACAGCACCGGCAGCACGCACCTGCTCTCGGCGATCCTGACGCGCGCGACCGGCACGAGCACGCTCGAGTACGCGCGCCGCACGTTGATGCGTCCGCTCGGCATCGAGCTGCCCGGCTGGACCCGCGATCCGCAGGGCATCTTTTTCGGCGGTAACGAGATGGCCCTGCGGCCACGCGAGCTGCTGCGCTTCGGCGAGTTGTACCGCAACGGCGGGCGGCACGAGGGGGCACAGCTGATACCGGCAGCGTGGATCGCGGAGTCGTGGGTGCCGCGCACGACGTCGCCGTTCAACGGCTACGGCTACGGCCGTGGCTGGTGGATTCGCCGCAGCGGCGAGCGGGCCGTGTTCTTCGCCTGGGGCTACGGCGGCCAGTACCTGTTCATCGTGCCGGAGCTGGAGCTCACCGTGGTCATGACCTCCGATGCCACGGCCGCGCGAGAGGGCAGCCACAACCGGGCGCTGCACGCGCTGCTCGACGTGCTGGTGCGCGCCGCCGAGCGAGGTGGCGAGGCCTCGGCCGACGCATAGATTGGAAGCCATGCCCGAGGACAGGGAATCCGACGAGGTCGCGAGGCGTCTCGCCGCGCTCGAGCGGCGCGTCGCCGAGCTGGAGGCCCACGCACGGTCGGACTCACGGTTGCAGGCGCGGGCGACGCGGCCGGAGTCGAGTCCGCGGACGGAGCGCGGGACCGGGTCGGGCGTGCGCATCAGCTCGAACCGGCCGGCGGTGCCGCCGGCGCCGCGCCCGTCGCGCTGGAGCGGCGAGTACTGGCTGGAGAGCGGCGAGGGCTGGCTGGGCCGCGCCGGGGTGGGGCTGGTCGTCGTCGGGCTGATCTTCCTGTTCCGCTACGCCGTGGATCGCGGCTGGCTCACGCCCACGCTGCGGATCGGCATCGGCCTGCTCATCGGCGGCGCGCTGCTGTTCGCCGGGCTGCGCTACTTCGCGGAGCGGCGCAGCTTCCGGCAGATCCTGATGGGGGGCGGCGTCGTCATCCTGTTCATCACCGGGCTCGCGGCCTCCGAGCTGTACGGCCTCGTTCCCGCCGCGGTCGCGCTCGCGTTCCACGCCCTGGTCGCGGCGATCGCGTTCGGCATCGCGCGCCGCCAGCGCGATCCGGTGATGGCCTCGATCGGAGCCACCGGCGCGCTGCTGCCGCCCGGATTCCTGCTCGAGGGCTCGGTTGCGGGCACCGTGCTCTGGGTCTACCTGCTGCTCATGGTGCTGTGGACCGGACTCCTGATCGCGACGTCCGGCTGGCCCTCGTTCATCCTGGTCTCCGCCGCCGCCGGGGTGCTCGCGACGTTCCACGTCGTGCCGCCCGGCAGCTCCGCCCAGCTCGTCGCCCGGCTCGTCCTCGTCGCGGCCTGGCTCTGCTACGCGGCGCTGCCGCTCGCGCGCCCGCTGCTGCCGGTGCGGGCCACGGTGGCCGCGCGGCCGCTCCCCGACCTCGCGCTGCTCGGCCTGGCGACCGCGGTATCGCTGGGCATCGCGGTCGCCGCCGGCGGCTGGGTGCTCGGCACCGCGCACGCCTTCGAGACAGTGGCGACGCTCGCGGCTCTCGGCTTTGCCGCGCTCGCCGTGCCGCTGCAGGCGCACCACACCGCGATGCCGGCAGCGGTGACGCACCCGGCGCCACCGCTCGCGCAGCTGCGCCTCGACTCGTTCGAGATCGCCGTGATGGCGGCCGGCGTGTGCGTCGGCATGGCCGCGATCACGGGCTTCGACCTGCCCGTGCGCGTGGCGGCCGTCGCGCTCCTCGCCACGCTCGCGATTCACCTCGCGCCCGCGCTGCGCGTACCGCTCCTACGCTGGGTCGGGCACCTGCTCTTCGGGTACATCGCGCTCGAGTTCCTGGCGGGCATCGGCCGGCTCTCGGCCCGCGCCGCGTTCGACCCGTTCGCGCTCGGCCTCGTCGGCGCCCTCGTGCTCGCCGGCCTGGCCCTGCTGCGGCTCGGCGAGTCCGACGAGCGCGCCGCCTACCTGGGCGCGATCTTTGTGGTGACGCACGTGCTGCTGGCGACGGAGCTGAGCGACGTGTCGGGCGCGCGGTGGCTCGCGAGCGCGGCCTATGCGCTGATCGGCAGCTCGCTCGTGCTGCTCGGCCTCCACAAGCAGCGCCTGTTGCTGCAGCGGGCCGGCATGGTCTCGCTCGCGCTGCTCATCCTGCGCCTGTTCACGTTCGACCTGGCCAATGCGGGTGTGGGCGTGCGCATCCTGTTGTTCCTGGTATGTGGCTTCGCGTTCCTGGCGCTCAGCTACCGGTTCCGCGCCCGGCGCGAGGGGACGTCGCATTGAGCGCGGGCGTGCCCCGCCGGCCCGCGGTGGCGCGTCCGCAGCTGACCACGGCACCGGCGGCGGGGCGATCGCCGGGGCCACGACCGCGGGAGGCGCCATGGAAGCCAGGGCGAAGCTGCTGGGACATCCGATCCACCAGATGCTCATTCCGTTCCCGCTCGGACTGCTGAGCACCGCCGCGCTGTTCGACCTGCTGCACGTGTTCACCGATGGCACCGGCTGGGCCAGCGCGTCGTTCTACCTGATCGGGGCCGGCGTGGTCTTCGGCGTGATCGCAGCGATCTTCGGCGTGATCGACTGGCTCGCGATCCCGAAGGGAACGCGCGCGCGCCGTGTCGGCCTGCTGCACGGCGCCGGCAACGACGTGCTGATCGTCATGTTCGCGCTGAGCTTCTGGCTGCGCACCGGGGCGACGGACGACCCGACGACGCTCGCGATCCTGCTCTCGCTGGGCGGCGCCGCGCTCGGCATGCTCACCGGCTGGCTGGGCGGGGAGCTGGTCAACCGGCTCGGCGTCGGCGTCTCCGACGGCGCGCACCTGGACGCGCCCAGCTCGCTCCGGGGCGCGCCCTAGCACGGCTGCCCCAGAAGCCGGGTTGTCGCGGCGCGAGCCGGGACCATCGCTACGGACAGGGGCCTGCATGCATCACCCACCCGGTCGGCCTGCGCTCCCCGCGCCCGGCCGCAACGCGGTGCTTGCCACGTGCCGGTCGCCCGTGCATCCATTGCCCGTCTCTGCCATACCGCGCATCCCGGGGCGTCCCGGCTCCGGACCGCACCTCTCCAACGGATCGGTGCTCATGAACTACAAGCGCATCCTCATCGGTGGGCTGGCCGCAGGCGTGATCATCAACCTCAGCGAGTTCCTCCTGAATGGCGTCGTCCTCGCCGATCAGATGGGCACGGACATGGAGCGGCACAACCTCGTGTTCGCCGGCTGGGCGATGCCGATGTACGTCATCATGGCGTTCCTCTGGGGACTCTTCCTCGCCTGGTGCTACGCCGCGATCCGCCCGCGCTTCGGCCCCGGACCCGGCACCGCCCTGATCGCCGCGGCGGTGCTCTGGACGATCGGCTACGCGATGCCGTCGTTGTCGGTGCTCGCGATCGGTCTCGGTGAGTCCGGCACCCACGCGCTCGCCCTGGTGTGGGGCGCGGTCGAGGTGATCGTCGCGGCCCAGGTCGCGGGCTGGCTCTATCGGGAGACGGAGTCCGCTCCGCAGGCGGCCGCCAGCTACTGACGGATTGACGGCGGGCGGGGGTGGGGGTGGGCGTGGGGGTGGGGGAACGGCGGGGGAACTGCGGGTGAGAGGGTGGCGGGCGATTCGGGGGTGCAGGCCGTGGTGCGGCGGGGCGCGCGATGGTGGCGAGGCGGGTGCGAGGGCGCGAGCCTAGATTGGGACGCGCATCGGCGCGCCACCGCGTCGCAACCACAACCTGCAGCCTCGAGCCACGATGATCCGTCGCGACCCTGCCCGGCCCGGCGCCGGCCTGCTCTTCTGTTTCGCGTTCTTCTTCGCGGCCGCGCCTGCGCTCGCGCAGCGCCCGGATCCGGCCGCACTGGATCGCTACATCGCCGGGGCGATCGCGGCGTGGGAGGTCCCCGGGCTGGCGGTCGCGATCGTCGAGGATGGGCGCACCGTGCTGGCCAGGGGATATGGCGTGCGCGAAACCGGTACCGATGCCCGTGCCGACGAGCACACGCTGTTCGCGATCGCGTCCAACACGAAGGCGTTCACGGTCGCAGCGCTCGCCATGCTGGTTGACGAGGGCAAGCTGGACTGGGACGACCGGGTGCGCGACCACTTGCCCTGGTTCGAGCTGTACGATCCGTACGTCAGCGCCGAGATGCGGATCCGCGACCTGCTCTCGCACCGCAGCGGGCTCGGCACGTTCTCGGGCGACCTGCTCTGGTACGGGACCCCCTACTCGCCGGAGGAAGTGGTGCGCCGGACGCGACTGCTGCCGGCGGCCGGCCCGTTCCGGGCCTCGTACGGTTACTCCAACCTGATGTTCATCGCGGCCGGCGAGGTCGTGCGCGCGGCGAGCGGCAAGCCCTGGGAGCAGTTCGTGCGCGAGCGCATCCTGGACCCGCTCGGCATGCGCCGCACCGTGCTCTCGACGGACGCGCTCGCCCAGCGCGACAACGTCGCTACGCCCCACAAGACGTGGGCCGGTACGTCCACGCCGATCCCCTGGCAGAACTGGAACACGATGGGCGCGGCCGGCTCGATCATCTCGAGCGTGAGCGATATGGCCGAGTGGCTCAAGCTGCAGCTGGGCGGCGGCGTCACGGCGGGCGGGGACACGCTGTTCGCCCCGGCCCAGCAGTGGACGATGTGGACGATGCACACGCCGCAGGCGGTGCCCGCCTCGAGCCGCGAGCTGTACCCGAGCACGAACTTCCGCGGCTATGCGCTGGGCTGGGCGCTCAACGACTACCTGGGCCGGCGCATCGTCAGCCACGGCGGCGGCTACGACGGCATGTACTCACGCGTCGTGCTGGTTCCCGAGGCGAAGCTCGGCATGGTCGTGCTGACGAACAGCATGACCGGCATCTCGACCGCGATCACGAACCGCATCCTGGACGCGTACCTCGGCGGCGAGGAGCGCGACTGGAGCGCGCTGCTGCTGGAGCGCGAGCGGCGCGCCAACACGCGCGAAGCGGAGCGGCGCGCCGCGGTCGTGCGGCAGACGGTCGCCGGCACGAGGCCGTCGCTCCCGCTCGACGCCTATGCCGGCACGTACGTCGGTGCCATGTACGGGGACGCCACTGTCACGCTGGAGGACGGCGGCCTGGTGCTGCGGCTGCTCCCGAACCCGGAGCTGGTCGCGGACCTGCGCCACCTGCAGTTCGACACGTTCGTGGTCGAGTGGCGACGGACCTGGGCATGGTTCGAGTCCGGCGTCGCGCAGTTCATACTCGACCCCGCCGGCAAGGTCGTCGAGGTCGAGCTGAACGTGCCGAACCAGGACCTCTGGTTCGACGAGCTGGAGCTGAAGAAGCGCTGAGCGCGCTGCTTCAGCTCCAGCATCCCGCCGTCAATCAGTTCGAGGTCCAGACGTTGTCGTCCGCGTCCCGATCCGGAAACCGCGCATACGGGTCGAGCACGATCCGCCGGATCCGGCGCGGGCCGAAGTCGAGCACAGCGTCGTACGTACGGCTGCCGCCGAACCAGACGTCCACGGGGAACGTGACGAGTGCCGACGTCGCATCGAGCATGCGCGCGTTCGGCATGGCGCGGATCGGCTCGTTGCCGTCCTCGAGCTCGACGCGCAGCACCACGGGCGCCGGCATCTGTCCGGCCTGGTGCACCGTGACGGTGGTGCGGCCGTCGGCGGTGCGGACATCGCGGATGGAGCCATCCACGGCATCGGTCGTGAACAGCCACGAGTACCAGAACCAGCCGAGGTCCTGGCCGAGCGCACGGTTCATGAAGAACGCGAAGTCCCAGGGCGAGGGGTGCTTGAACGCCCAGGCCTTCGAGTAGTCGCTCATGGCTCGCCAGACGGCGGTGTCGCCGACGATGCCGCCCAGCATGGAGAGCATGAGCGGCGCCTTCTGGTAGGCCTGGAACCGGTACATGGGGCCGCCGTAGTTCGCGTTCCACATGAGCGGTGCCTCCTGTTCCATCCCGCTCGTGGCGCCGTACTGGCGGCCCATGCCGTCGAGCACGGGCGGCTTGCCCTCGCGATGGGCGCGCGAGAGCGTGTTCATGTACACGTTGAAGCCCTCGTCCATCCAGCCGTACCAGGTCTCGTTCACGCCCACCATCATCGGCCACCACTGGTGTCCGACCTCGTGGTCGGCGGCGCCCAGCCCGGACATGATCAGCATCGGGTACTCCATGCCCTGCTCGGGGCCGTCCACCACGGTGTGCTGCGGGAACGCGTACGGCAGCCACAGCTGCGAGTAGAACTCCAGCGCGTGACGCGTCGCGGCGGGCACCTGCTCGTACTGCTGGGTGCGGTTGATGGTGTGCAGGATGTGCACGGGTATGATGCCGCGGCCGGGGATCTCGGCGCGCAACGCCCGCCACACGTAGCGTGACGATGCGGCCCAGGCGAAGTCGTTCACGCTGTCGGCGCGGAAATGCCACACCAGCCGCTCGCCGGCAGCCGTGGCGCGGCCGGGCCCGCGCTCCTCGGCGCCCACGACGGTGACGGTCGAGTCGGTCTGCAGCGCCTGCGCGAGCCGCGTGCGCGCGTTCGGCGTGAGCACCTCCTGCGGGTTCTGCAGCACGCCGGTAGCGCCCACCAGGAAGCCGGCGGGCACGTCGATCTTCACGTCGAAGCTGCCGAAGTTGTTGTAGAACTCCGACGGCCCCAGGTACGGGTCGGTATCCCAGCCGCGCAAGTCGTCGTAGGCCGCGACGCGCGGGAACCACTGCGCGACCTGGAACAGCGAGTCGCCCCACGCCCCATGGCGGAGCCCGCGTCCGCCCTCGGCCTTCGCGACTCGAAAGCTCCACTCGATGTCGAGCGTCGCCTGAGCATTCGCGGCGATCGCGGTCGGCAGCTGGATCTGCGCGACCGTGTGCTCCAGGCTGCTGACGACGGGCCGGCCACTGACTGCGGCGCCTTCCGCCGCGCGGCCGGGCGCCCGGGGCGCGAGGTCGACGGCCTGGCCATCCACGTTCAGCTGCGTGATCCGCAGCCCGCCCGTGACGTCGCCGATCGGGGTCGCGCGCATCGCGTGGGGCGCGAAGA
>DATHVV010000018.1:0-11619 GCA_035461105.1 Longimicrobiales bacterium
CGCCGGGACCGCCGGGACCGGCACGCCGTTCCCGCGCGCCGCATCGTTGTCGCAGTGTCCGCACTCCCAGACCGGCCCCGGGGGCGCGCCGAAGTACTCGAGCAGCCGGCGAGTGCGGCACTGCGCGCTGCGGCAGTACGAGACCATCGCATCCAGCTTCTCGCGATCGCGCGCGCGCCGGGCTTCGTAGTCCACGATGTGGCGGCCGATGTCGATCCGGGCCACGTCGTCCGCGAGCCGCTCCCACTCCCCGCCGCGGTACTCGCGCATGCCGCCCTCGCGTTTCAGCAGCTCCAGCACGATGCGCGTCTTCCGGCGCGGCACGTCCGCCGCCGCCGCGAGCGCCGCGAGCGGACGTCGCTCGCCCGGGGGCGTCGCATTGAGCACGCGTGCGACCGCGGCCGCCTCTTCGAGCGACGGATACTTACCGCCCAGGAAGTAGCTCTGCACCTGGCGGTCCTCGACCCGGTACAGGATCACGCACTCCGCCCGCCCGCCGTCGCGACCCGCCCGGCCGGCCTCCTGGTAGTACGCCTCGAGCGAGCCCGGGAAGTCGTAGTGCACGATGAAGCGGATGTCCGGCTTGTCGATGCCCAGCCCGAACGCGTTCGTCGCGACCACCGCCTTCGCGCTGCCGCTCATGAAGCGCTCCTGCGCCTCCGTGCGCTGCTTCGCGCTGCGACGCCCGTGGTAGAGCTCCACCGGCCAGCGCGGCGCCAGCTCCGCGCACAGCTGCTCCGCCTGCCGCACGGTCGCGACGTAGACGATGCCGGTGCCGTCGATCGTGCCCAGCAACCGCTCCAGCTCGGCGGCCTTCGCCGCCTCGTTCACCGTGCGGCGCACCGACAGGAACAGGTTCGGCCGGATCAGGCCGGCCACCGAGATGAACGGCCCGCGCATGCGCAGCTGCTCGATGATGTCGTCACGCACGTGCGGCGGCGCCGTCGCCGTCAGCGCCAGCACCGGCGGCCGGCCCAGCCGCTCCACAATCGCGCCCAGCATCATGTAGTCCGGGCGGAAATCGTGACCCCACTGGCTCACGCAGTGCGCCTCGTCCACCACGAACAGCGACACCTGCTGGTCCCGCAGCGACTCGAAGAAGTCCCGGTCCCGGAACCGCTCGGGCGTCACGTACAGGATCCGCGCCTCGCCGCGCTCCACCATCAGCTCCGCCGCCGTCTGCGCGCGCCGCGTCAGCGACGAGTTCACGGTCACTACTTCCACGCCCCGCTCCGCCAGCCGGTCGTGCTGGTCCTTCATGAGCGCGATCAGCGGCGACACCACGATCGTCAGCCCCGGCAGGTGCAGCGCCGGCAGCTGGAACAGCAGCGACTTGCCGCTGCCCGTCGGGCGCACCACGAACGCATCCCGCCCCGCCAGCACCGCCCGAACCACCTCCTCCTGGCCGGCGCGGAACTCGTCGAAGCCGAACACCTCACGCAGCGTGTCGAAGATTTCGGGCGACGTTGTCGTGGACACGGTCCCTCCTGTTGGGAAACAGAAGGGCAGGGAGCGTGCCGGGGAGGGACAGGGATAGGGATAGGGATAGGGTGGAGGCGAGGGCGAGGGACGGCGGATCGTCCCGGGGGGGTTGCGGAGGCGGGTGGGGGTGGTATTTTCCTGTCGACATCCGACAGGAGGGACCGGTGTCCGAGGTGCTGCAGGGGACGCTCGATCTGCTGGTGTTGAAGACGCTGTCGCTGGAGGCGATGCACGGGTGGGGGATTGCGCAGCGGATCGAGCAGTGGTCGGCGGAGGCGCTGAAGGTGGGGCAGGGATCGCTCTACCCGGCGCTGCGTCGGCTGGAGGGGAAGGGGTGGATCGAGGCGGAGTGGCGGGTGACGGAGAACGGCCGGCGGGCACGCTATTACGCGCTCACGCGCGCGGGGCGGCGGGCGCTGGGGGCGGAGGTGGCGAGCTGGCGGAGCTTCTCGGCGGCGGTCGAGCAGATCCTGGGAACGACGTGAGGCGGGCATGGTGATGGGACGCCTGGGGCGGCTGCTGCGCGGTCTGCTGGCAGGGCGCGAGCAGGATCGCGAGCTGGACGAGGAGCTGCGCTTCCATCTGGAGATGGAGGCGGGGCGGGCGGAGCGCGCGGGCCTGGATGCGGGCGCGGCGCGGCGGCGCGCGCAGCTGGCGTTCGGGGGCGTGGAGCGATTCCGGGAGGCGGCGATGGCGGAGCGCGCGGGCGAGTCGGTGCGGGTGCTCGCGCGGGACGTCGCGCTCGGGTGGCGGGCGCTGCGGCGGGCGCCGGGTTTCACGGTGGCGGTGGTGGTGACGCTCGGTCTGGGGATCGGCGCGGCCACGGCGGCGTTTACGCTGATCGATGGTGTGCTCGGGCGGCCGCTCGTCTACGGCGGCGCGGAGCGGCTGTACGTGGCGCGCGAGCTGGGGCCGCGAGGCGGGCAGCGTGCTCCGTCCTATCCGGCGGTGCGCGACTGGCAGGAGCGCACGCGCGCGTTCGAGTCGATCAGCTACGTGCGCGGCGACGAGTTCAACGTGCGCACGCCGGAGGGCGCGCTGCGCCTGGTCGGGGGCTACGCGACGCCGGAGTTCTTCCGCACGATGGCGACGTTGCCGCTGCTGGGCCGCAGCTTCGACGAGCCCGCGGCGGAGCCGAACGTGGTCGTACTCTCGCATCACGTCTGGCAGGGCAGCTTCGGGGGTGCGTCGGACGTGGTCGGGAGCACGCTGGCGACGGCGGATGGCAGCTACACGGTGATCGGGGTGATGCCGCCGGGGTTCGTGGCACCGTGGTGGGCGGACGCGTGGCTGCCACTCGCGGCGCTGCCGCCGGCGAACGCGTACGCGCTCGCGCAGCGGACGTTGCACGTGGACGCGGAGGTGTACGTGCGCACCCGACCGGGCGTGGACGCGGCCGCCGCGAAGGCGGACCTGGACCGCGTCGTCGGACAACTCGCGGACGAGTATCCCGAAGGGGCGGAGACGTGGCGCGAAGCGAGCCTGACGCTGGAGCGCGACCGGCTGCTCGGCAACGCCGACGGGACGCCGGCGATGCAGCGCCCGGCAGCGCAGCTCCGCATCATGGGCGCTGCCGTCGTGCTGCTGCTGCTGATCGCGTGCGTGAACGTAGCGGGCCTGCAGCTCGCCCGGGGCACGGCCCGGCGTCGCGAGCTGGCGGTGCGGAGCGCGCTCGGCGCCGGGCGCGGCCGGCTGGTCGCGCAGCTGGGGGCCGAGAGCCTGGTGCTGGCCGGGCTCGGCGGCACGTTCGGGGTGCTGCTCGCGTACGTCACGCTCGGCGTCCTCGCCCGGCGCTTCCCGCTGGTTCTGCCCCGGCTCGCGGAAGTAGGGATCGATGCGCGCGCTCTCCTGGTGGCGCTTGCGCTGACCATGCTCACCGCGCTGCTGGCCGGGCTGCTTCCGGCGCTGCGCGCGGCGTCCGCGGCGCTCATGACGGGGCTGCGTGAGCGGGCGGGAGCGGCACGCTCGACGCTGCGGCTCCGCGGCGGCCTCGTGGTGGCGCAGATCGCGCTCGCCAGCATCCTGGTAGTGGGTGCCGGCCTGCTGCTCCGCAGCCTGGCCCGGGTGCAGGAGCTGCCCCTCGGCTTCGAGCCGGAGGAGCGGGTGGCGCTGCGCGTCTTCCCGCCGACCCGCTACCAGCAGCCGGAAGCGGCGGCGGCGCTCTACCGCCGCCTGCAGGAAGCGGTGCGGCAGGTGCCCGGGGTCGTCGATGTCGCCCTGGCGAATCACCTCCCGCTCGCGGGCGCGGCCATGCCGACGCGCGTCCTCACCGGGCGACCCGACGCGAGCGACGCGGACGCGGCGTTCCTGCGCAGCGTGTCGCCCGAGTTCTTCCGGGTGATGGGCGTGCGGGTGCGGCGCGGGCGCGGCTTCACGGACGCGGATGTCGGCGCCGCGGGCGGTGCGCTGATCGTGAACCAGGCATTCGTCCGGCGCCTGCTCGCGGACGAGGAACCGATCGGGCGGTCGGTCACGATCTTCCGGAACGCGCAGGGGCGCTCGTACTTCGGCGCGCCGCTCAGCGCCCCGATTGTCGGTGTGGTCGAGGATGAGCGCTACTTCGATGTGCAGGGCGAGCCACCGCCGATGGTGTTCGTGCCGTATACCGCGGTGCTGTGGGGGAATACCTACGTGGTGGCGCGCACCCGCGGCGCGCCCGAGACGCTGCTGCCGGCGCTGCGCCGGGCCGTGGCGGCGATCGATGCCGACATTCCGGTCGCGGGACCGCATCCACCGGCGCAGTGGCGCCCGCTCTCCGACTTCGTGGCGCAGCGGCTCGAGTCGCGCCGGCTGCAGACCGGCCTGCTCGGGGGTTTCGGTCTCGCCGCGCTGCTGCTGGCGCTGCTCGGCGTGTTCGGTGTGAGCGCGTACGGCGTGGCGCTGCGCACCCGCGAGATCGGCGTGCGGATCGCGCTCGGGGCCCGGCCCGTCGGGGTGCTCCGCCTGGTCCTCGGCCACGCGCTCGGCCTCGCGGTGCTGGGCACCGCCGCCGGTCTCGCCGCGGCGCTGGCCGGGTCCCGGCTGCTCGAAAGCCAGCTGTTCGGCATCCCGGCGCACGACCCGGTCACGCTGCTCACCGTGGCGGTCCTGTTCCCGGCTGCCGCGGCAGCTGCGGCGCTGGTGCCGGCCCGGCACGCGCTCCGGATCTCGCCGCTGCGGGCGCTCCGCTCCGAGTAGCGCCGGGACGGCCGCGACCCGCGCCGCAGCGAGCCGCGGAGCCGGCGGCGCGGTGACGAAGCGGGCCGCGGCCCGGGCCACACGCTGCCCGTCGCCGCGGCTGGCGCAGAACGTGCCCCCGCACCCGGGCATGTCCAGACCTTTGCGCGATCTGCTGGCCGGATTCGGCGTGCGCCGCCCCGCCTACGGGGTCATCGAGCCGCGCTGGACGTTCGACCGGGTCGTGCTGCCGGAGCCGACCCGCCGGGCGCTCTCCGAGGCGCTCGCTCAGATTCACCATCACGACCTGATCTTCCGGCGCTGGGGGCTGGGAGAGACG
Source organism: Longimicrobiales bacterium (assembly GCA_035461105.1). Classification (GTDB taxonomy): domain Bacteria; phylum Gemmatimonadota; class Gemmatimonadetes; order Longimicrobiales; family RSA9; genus VEPF01. Next base: position 4,979 of record DATHVV010000018.1, read on the forward strand.
CACGCGACCGGCATCGCGCTGGCGTTCAATTTCGCGGGCCCGCCCGGCACCGGGAAGACGATCTGTGCGGAGGCGATCGCGCACGAGCTGGGACAGCAGCTGCTGGTCGTGCGGTACGCCGAGCTGGAGTCGATGTGGGCGGGCGAGACGGCCAAGAACGTGCGCGCCGTGTTCGATGCCGCGCGGGAACAGGACGCGGTGCTGTTCTTCGACGAGGCGGACGCGATCGCGAGCCGGCGCTTCGCGGCCAGCAACGAGAGCTACGCGCGCGAGTCGAACGTGGTCGTGAACGTGCTGTTGAGCCAGCTCGAGGAGTTCAGCGGTGTCGTCATCTTCGCGACCAACCTGGCGCGCAACTTCGATCCCGCCTTCGAGCGGCGCATCCGCACGCACATCCACTTCGAGCTGCCGGGCCCCGGCGAGCGCGAGCGCATCTGGCGGGCGCAGCTCCACGAGCGCCTGACACCGCTCGCGCCGGACGTCGATTTCGGTGCGCTCGCCCGGCGCTACGAGCGCAGCGGCGGCGACATCAAGAATGCCGTGCTCAAGGCCGCGCTGGCCGCGGCCGACGAGCCCGGGCCGGATGCGGGGAAGCAGATCCGGCAGGAGCACTTCGAGCGCGCCATGGAGGACGTGATCGCGGCGCGCCAGGTACTGCAGCAGTCGCTGCTCGACGACGGCGCGGGTCCGGATGCGGCGCTCGCGCGCATGGAGCAGCGGCAGGCGGAGCAGCAGCAGGCGATCGAGCGTGCGCTGGCCGGCTTCGCCGGCCCGATCCGCATCGCGACCGCGCTCGCGGGCGCCGCCCTGCTGGTCGCGGTGAGCGCGATCGCGCTCGTGCTGCTGTAAATCGGGGACCCGTCAGCGACCGCCGAAGATGGCCGTTCCCGCCGCGAACAGGCCGCGGCGCGGCACCAGGAAGTCGCCGAGCTGTCCCGACTCGGGGGTGACCGTGTCGGCGCCCAGGTCGAGCGCGCCGAGCGTCGCCGTGCTCGCCGCGACCTCCCAGAGCCGCGTGGGGTGCACCAGGTAGGGCTGGCCGGCCGGCGCGCGGCCGCGCAGCCGCAGCGCGCCCGCGCCCATCAGCGCGCCGACGGCGGTACCGAACGCTTCCGGCAGGCCCGGTGCCCGCCAGAGCGGGTCCGGGGTGAACCGGATGAGCGCGCCCAGCGTTACCGAGACGGGCGTGGCCGCGAGCCGCAGCGACCAGTTCAGCTCCGCGCCGACCACGTGGATGGCGACGCCGTGCGACCCGATCCACTCGATCTCGATCTCATCGCTCTTCACCGCATGCAGCGCCGGCCCGAAGTAGCGGGGGCAGGCACGCGCCGGCTCCACGTCGACGTAGAACGTCCAGCGCCCCGCGGGATCGCGGTGCCACACCGAGCTGAAGGGCGGCCCGATCGAGCTGGACGCGAAGCGCCGGAACGCGAGCAGGTGCCCCGACTCAAGCGGCACGCCGAGCGCGCCGTAGCCCGTGAACCGCTCGGCGCTGCCGTGCGGCAGCGTGCGGCGGCGCTCGAGGCGTGCGGCCAGGGCGCGCGGGTTCATGACTCAGCGGCTCCGCTCGCGGTCCAGCTCGCGCCGTCCCGCCGCCGTGATCCGTACGACGTCGTTCGGGCCGCGCTCCAGCAGGCCCTCGTTCACCAGCTGCTCGCCCATGCGACGGACCAGGTGGCGGGTCATCGGCCACATCGCCGGGATCGTCTCGAGCCTGACGAAGCGACGCTCCGCGGCGCGGGCCAGCAGCCCGCGACGGACGGCGCGTAGCGCGCTGGCGCCGGCCGGGCTCATGGCGGCCGGGCTCATGGCGGCCGGGCTCATGGCGGCGGGTGGAACGGTTGCGGACTCGAGCCTCAACGGTGCAGACATCGCGTTTCTCCTCAAAGCAGGGGTGTTACGAGCGCGGTCAGGATCAGCGCCCCCGCCCACAACACGTCCAGGTTGATCCAGGCGCTGCGCAGCAGCCGCAGCCCCAGGCGTTCGTACACGAGCACGGCAATGAGACCGGTCACGACCAGGTAGCCGAGCGCGTGCAGTGCCGACGCCGTGATCCCGAATCCGGGCACGACGGCCGCGTGCGCCGCATGGCCGTGGTGGCCTCCGCCGTCGTTCAACACGAAAGGCAGCACCATCAGGCCGGCCCCGTGCGCGCTCGCCATCAGGAACGACCAGATCCCGATCTCGAGCGGCGTTACCCGCATCCCGCCGTAGCGGGGGTGCCGGTGTCCGCGCAGCAACTTCCACAGGCCGAAGCCGAGCAGCACCGCCGCCGTGCCCCACCGCAACACCGGCATCGGGATCACCCGGCCGAGCAGCAGCGCCAGCGTCAGCACGGCGGCAATCGCGAGCGCGTGCCCGACCGCGAGCGGCGCCAGCGCGCGCCACACGGCGCGCGCCCGTTTCTCCTGCAGACCCAGCGCGACGGCAAACAGCCAGCCCATTGCCGGGTTCACGCCGTGCGCCGCGCCCAGCGCGAGCAGCGCGGGCACGGCGCTCACCTCGAGCGTGGTCATGCGTAGCAGAAGGAGTCGGAGGAAGCGTCGCCGCCCTGCAGCCGCACCTGGTGCGGCCGCATGCCCGCCTCCGTCTCGACGAAGAAGCTCTCGTCGAGCGTGATCCCGCCATCCTGCTGCACGTCCGCCTTCACCATCCACCCCTTGATGCCGTCCGGGTAGAACTGCTCATCCCAGGGCGAGTAGAGCGAGTTCGTCAGATAGACGCGCCGCCCATCACGGCTGATCTCCACCATCTGCGGGCCGCCGTTCAGCGGCTGCTCCGGCTGCGACGGATGGGGCGTGCGGCTCACGATGCCACCGATGCGGACGCGGCCGCAGAGCTTCGGGGCGAACGGATCGGAGACGTCGTACTGCAGCAGCTCGCCCGTGCCCCAGCAGGAGACGTACAGGAAGCGATCGTCCAGGCTCAGGTTCAGGTCGGTGACGAGCGGCGGCACCGTGCCGAAGCCCTTGAGCAGCGGCGGCAGGTCCTCCGCCGCGGCCGGCTGCGCCGGAATGTCGATCACCTTGCGCACCGCCCAGTCGTCGCCCTGGCGGTACCACATCCAGATCGACGCCGAGAGGTCCTTCGTCGAGATCACCACGCCCGCGAAGCCGTAGGCCTTCGTCGGGTCGTGCGCCGGACGCAGCTCCAGCACCATCTGGTACTCGTCGCCGAGCGTGAGCCGCTTCAGGTGCCGACGCTTGCGCAGGTCCCAGACGTGCAGCGCATTACCGTACTTGCCGGCCAGCAGCAGCTCCGGGTTGAGCCCGTCCTTCACCATGTTCGGCGTGCCCCACTCGCTCGTGACCAGGATGTCCTGCCCGAGATGCCAGGTGAAATCGTATGACAGGTACTGGTCGCCACGATCCTTCTCCCACGGGCCGTGCACGTTGAAGCTCTCGTGGTCGATCGTGAAGATGCCGCCCGGGCCGTTGCCGTCCACGCCGCCCAGTGCGTTCACGTAAATGGCATCGGGACCGCAATGCGTGGTGTGCGGCGCCGTGTATCCGGTCTTGCGCGCGATCGTCTCGCCGTCGATCACCTTCACGATCTCGGGACGGCGCGGGTCCGGCTTCGTGTCCAGGATCGTGATCCGCGAGGTGGCGATGCCGGGTACCACCAGGTAGCGGCGCTCGGCGTGCGGGTTCGCGGCGTAGCCGCACAGGTGCGAGCTGCACGCGTTCCACCCGAAGTGATGCAGCTCGTCGCCGGGACTCGGCATGTCCACCTGTCCGACCAGCTGGCTGTAGCTCGGCGAAGCGGGGTCCACGTCCACCACGCCCATCGCGTCCGGGCGCGTCTTCGCGGCATTCAGCAGCGCGACGTACGCCAGCTTCTCGGGCCCCGCCTCCATGGCGTGCGTCGGCGAGGTGTAGAACGTGGGATCGGGCTTCCACTGCATGATCACGTCTCCGGTTGGGGGTTGACTGGTCCTGGAGACGGATACGCGGGCTGGCGGGGGGAGCGGACAGGGGGAGGAGCGAGGGCGAAGGCTGAGGGCGAGGGCGAGGGGTGGGGGCGAGGAACCGCGGAAGGCGGTTGGGGGGCTACGGTGCGCGGTAGCGGAGGGCGTCCTCGGGTCGGCCCCAGGCGGTGTAGAGGGTATCGAGGCGGGCGCGGACGGAATGGGTCAGCTGTGCGTGCGGCACGAGTTGCTGCTCGACGACGGGCAACGCCCGCTGGAGCAGGCGCTCCGCGTGCTCGAAGTCGCCGAGCCGAAGCTGTATCATGGCGCGATCGGCGAGCATCATGGCGATCAGCGGGCTGGTGCGTGAGATCAGGGCCTCGCGGATGCGAATGGCGCGCTCGAGCAGCGAGTCGGCGGCGTGGATGCGGTCCATGCGCAGGTACAGCTCGACCATTCCGGTAAGCGTGCCGGCGACCACCGGGTGAGCGGGGCCGTGATGCTCGATCTGTGAATCCAGCACGGACTGGTACAGTCGCTCGGCCTCGCCCGTGCGCCCGGAACGACCGAGCAGCCCGGCGATCGCGGAGTGAGTGCCGATGGTGGTCGGATGTTCCTCTCCGAACTTGCGGCGCCGCAATTCCAGGCTCTGCTGGAGCAGGCGCTCCGCGAGCGCGATGTCGCCGCGCTGCTCGGCCCGCGTCGCCTGCGCGCCCCAGAGCCAGGTGCGAATATCGTCGAAGTCGGGGCCTTGGCGACGCTCCAGCTCCGCCACTTCCGCGTAGAGCCGATCCACTTCGTCGCCGCCGCCCTGGCCCAGCATCATCTCGGCGAGCAGCATGCGGTCGTTCGCCAGTTCCCGGGCATGCGGCGCCGGCGCCCGGGCGCGGAGCGCAATCGCGCTGCGCAGGCTGGCGGCGGCGCCCGGGAGATCGCCGCGGCGGCGCTGTGCGGCCGCGTAGTTGACGAGCGCATCGATCGCGAGCTTGGCCGTATCGCCGCGCGCCCCCCGCCAGAAGTCGTAGGCGGAGCGCGCGACGCGCTCACCCTCCACGACGTCGCCCTGGTAGATGGCCAGGCTGCGCAGCTGGTTGAGCGTTTCACCCAGATCGGGGTGTGCCGGATCGAGGCGCTGCTGCACGTCACGGGCGCGCTCCACGACGCGGCGGGCGCTGTCGTACTCGGCGACGAAGCGAAGCTGGATGCCGAGCTGCATGAGCAGCCGACCGGCCACCTCGTCTTCCCCATTGCTGGCCAGGTGGAGCGCGACCGCGCGCTCGCTGAGGCGGCGGGCCTCCGCATAGTGTCCGAGGCTCTGCTGCACGCGCCCGAGCACGCCGAACATGCGTGCCTGAACGGCGGGCTGGCCGGCGAGGTCCTCGGCGCGCAGCACGCCGCGCTGCACGAGGTCCTGCGCCGTCACCTGCGGATTGGCGGTGATCTCCGGGCTGCCGGTCTCGAACAGCTGCACCAGGAAATCGGAGATCTCCTGCGTCTGGGCGAGGGCGGCCGCCGCCCGATCGCGCTCGGCACGCGCCAGGCCCGCCTGCCAGATCGCGACCCCCGCGCCGCTCAACAGCGCGACGACCCCGAGCAGCGCCGCGCTCACCTGCGCCCGGTGGCGCCGCGTCAGCTTGCGGACGCGGTACCACTGGCTGCCCTGGCGGGCATGCACCGGACGGCCGTCCACGTACCGCTCGATGTCCTGCGCGAGCAGCTCGGCCGAGCCGTAGCGATGCGGCGGCTCCTTGCGCAACGCGTGCATGACGATCGCGTCCAGGTCGCCGGTGAGCACGCGGGCGAGCCGGGTCGGAGTGGTGTCGCGCGCGTGCGCGTGCGCTTCCGCGGCACGCGCGTCCTGCTCGAGCAGACGGCGCACCCGTGCGCTGGGCCGTTCCGGGTCGCGCTCGCCGACCTCGTGGAGCAGCTCGGGCAGGGTACGCCCGCTCACCTCGTAGGGCGGAGTGCCGGTGAGCAGCCGGTAGAGGAGAACACCGAGGGAGTACACGTCGCTCGTGGTATTCACCGCCTCGCCGCGCAGCTGCTCGGGACTGGCATACTCGGGGGTGAATACGCGGCGCTCGAGCTGCGTGTCCGCCGCCCGCTCGGGCGAGAGCATGGGGTTGAGCAGCTTCGCGATTCCGAAGTCGAGCAGCTTCACCATGCCGCCCGCGGTGACCAGGATGTTGGAGGGCTTGAGGTCCCGGTGCACGATCAGGTTGCGGTGCGCGTGCTCGACGGCGTGCACGACCTGGAGGAACAGCCGCAGTCGGGCCCGCACGTTCAGGCGCATCCGGTCGCAGAACACGTCGATGGGCAGGCCCTCGACGTACTCCATCGCGAGGAAGGGATGCCCGTCCGCCGTGACGCCGCCATCGAGCAGCCGCGCGATGTGAGGGTGCTCCAGCGCGGCCAGGATCTGGCGCTCCGCGACTAGGCGCGCGTGCAGCGCCGGATCGGCGGGGGTGTCGATCAGCTTGATCGCGACTCGCCGGTGGAACTGGCCATCGGCCCGCTCCGCGAGGAAGACCGCCCCCATGCCGCCGCGCCCCAGCTCGCGGCCGATGCGGTAGGGTCCGGCGCTGCGTGGCGCGGCCGACCCGAGCAGCATACGGCCGAACTCCTGCTCGAGCATCCCGCCGCTGCGATCGTGCGCGGCCAGGAGCGAGCGCACCGCCGCGGCCATGCTCGCGTCGCCGCCGCAGGCCCGTTCGACGAAATCCTGCCGCTCGCC
>DATHVV010000019.1:0-13730 GCA_035461105.1 Longimicrobiales bacterium
GCCAGCGCGCTGTAGTCCCGCCTACAGCACCCGCACCAGCAGCCATATCAGCGAGCCGAGCCCGCTTACCGCGGCGAGTGCGGTCTTCAGGCTGCCCAGTGGACCCCCCGTCTTCACGGGAACGTTGATGGCATCGCCGGCACGAAGGTTGAGCTGATCGAGCGTTCGGCCTGCGATCACCGCCTCGCGCAGCTGATCCCCCCCGATGATGAGGCGATCGCCACGCCGGATCTTGAGCTTGTCCAGGGCGGCGTCGCTGCTCGGACCGCCCGCCATCATCAGCGCATCCGAGATGAGCAGGTCCGACGGCACGGAGTGGAAGCCGGGACGGCCGACCGCGCCCATGATCTCCAGCCGGATCAGCGAGCTCGCATACACCATCGGGTCGCGCACGTAGCGGCCGATCTGCGTCGTCAGGTGCTCCTGCAGCTCGGAGCGGAGCACCCCCGTGAGCGGGATGTCGCCGATCTCCGGCAGGCGGATCACGCGGCCCCCGAGCACCGGAAAGGTGTCGGTCAGCTCTAGGTGCCGTTCCACCCGCAGGGCGATCCGGTCGCCGATCTGGATATCGCCTTCACTCAGGCGCTGTCGGATCTGCTCCGCCTCTGCGCGGGCCCGCTCCCGGGTCGAACCGCTATAGGTGCGCGAGGCGGCCGTTGCCTCGTAGCGCGCGAGCATCTCCTGCAACTCGGCGCGGGTGAGCTGGGAGCCGCGCGCGTCCCAGCCGGTCACCTCCTGGGCCGGGACCGGCAGGGCAGCCGCGAGCGCGCACATCAGGATCAGCACGGATCTCATCATCATCGTTGAGTCCTCGGGCTAGACTGGCTGCAGCTGCGCCATGTCGGATTCCTCGCCGTGCGCTTCGTAGCCGGGGAGGTACGAGTAGTACTTGTAGGCATCGCTGGTGTCGAAGCCGTTCAGGACGACACCGAGGACGCGGATCGGCAGCCGATCGAGCATCTGCAGCTTCGCTTCCGCGTGCGCGCGCTCGGTGCGGCCGGTGCGCATCACCAGCAGCATGTGCCCCGAGAGCGTGCCGAGCACGAGCGGGTCCACGCCCGCGCCGAGCGGCGGGCTGTCGATCAGGACCACCTGGTATTCCGACTTGATGCGGGCGAGCAGCTCCCCCATCGCCGGGGAGGACAGCAGCTCCGGCGAGTCGGAGCGGCGGCTGCCCCCACTGATCAGCTTGACCAGCGGGTAGCTGGTGTCGCGGATCACCTCCGCCGCCTCGGCGTCGCCGGACAGGTAGTCGGTGAGGCCGGGCCGCCGATCCAGACCCATCATCCGGTGCAGCGCGCCGCGCCGGGTGTCGCCGTCGATCAGCAGCGTTTTCAGGCCCAGGTCGGCGAACGTGAGCGCCAGGTTGGACGCCACGAACGTCTTGCCATCACCCGAGCCCGGGCTCGAAACGGTGACGATGATGGGCCCGGCGGAGCCGTACGCGTGCATCAGGCTCAGCCGTACCGCGCGCAGCGACTCGAGCACGCGCGACGTGTCCTGGGCCGGGAGCAGTCCCTTGCGCGCGGCGCGCAGGCTCGGCACCGCGCCGATCACCGGCAGCCGCAGGTCCTCGGTCACCTGCTCGACGTAGCGCAGGCGCGGGTCGGCGCGATCGAGCAATATCGCGACCAGCACGCCCAGTCCCAGCCCCACGGCCAGCCCGCTCAGGAGCATGACGATCCGCGGATCGCTCATGGGCACCGTCGGCACCGTCGCGCGATCGAGCACCCGCACGTCCGGCACGGCGGTCTCGGCCGCCAGCCGGGTACCCTCGTAGCGCCGGCGCAGGTCGTTGTAGAGATTTTCGCCGATCGCGACCGAGCGGCGCAGACGCGCCTCCTCGATGACCCGCGGCGGGATCTGGCGCAGCTCGCCCGAGGCCGAGCCCACCATGCCGTCGAGCACTTCCATGCGGCTGTCGAGCTCCGAGGCCAGCCGACGACCCAGCTGCGGCACCACCCCGCGCTCCAGGTTCGCCAGATCGGCCAGCGCGCGCTGGACCAGGGGATGCTCGTCCGTGTACTGCTGCCGCAGCGCCCGCAGCTCGGCGCGCTTCGTCGCCACCTCCGACAGCGCCCCCATCATCTCCGGCGACTGCTGTACCGCGCCCACGATGGCGAGCGCGTCCACCGAGACGCTGTCCGGCCGGGCGACCGCCCGCAGGATCGCGCCCCGATCGCGCTGCAGCTCCTCGTGCTGGATCTTCATGCCGAAATAGGAACTCAGCACCGTCCCGGTCGTGGCATCCAGGCCCGGGGTAACCGGAGTCGCCACTTCCGAGGGCAGCGTGATGGTGTTCACACGGTAGGACTCGAGGCGCATTTCCGCCTCCGCCAGATTCTGCTGCGCATACTGCAGCTGCGAGGCGAGGATCTCGCGCAACTCGTCCAACTTCGCGCTCTTCAGATCGGCGGCCACCTCGGTGTAGCGGTCCGCGATCGCATTCACGACGGAGGCCACCCGCCGCGGGTCCTCGCCGGTGTACTTCAGCCCCATGAAGCTGCCGCCCCGGGGGAGTCGCGTCGTCAGCGCGGCCCCCAGCTGCTTCGCCGCTTCACGCGGCATCAATACCTGGAAGCGCGACTCGCGCCCGGGCCGGTAGCTCTGCGCCGGGGGCTGCCAGCGGAACCCCAGGCTGGCACCGACCGGAGCGCCCGCCTGCACGGTCTCGACGGTCACGCCGTCCGCACTCCGCAGCACCGCGCTGCGGCCATCCCCGCTCACCTCGAACCGGTACGACCCCGGCCGGAACACCGAGTCCAGCACGAACCCCGCGAAGAGCTCGCGGTCTCGCGGCGCGTGCTCCAGGTACATGCGCTCCTGGAGCACCACGTGGTCGAGAACGGTGAACGAGCGCAGCAGCTCGATCCACGCCTGGTCCACCAGCAGCTCGGACGACTGGATCGGGCCCCGCGCCTGGTCTTCGCGCCCGGTGTTGTCGAACCAGAACGTCGCCTCGGCCACGTACCTCAGCGTTGCGTACCGGGTCGCGAATGCGGCGCCCGCGACCGCGATGATCACGAACCCCAGCACCAGCCAGCGATACCGGAGCACCGCCGCCAGGTAGCGCTTCAGATTCACCGAGCCGCCGGCGTCCTCGGCCTCCGCGTAGCTCGTGCGCGGCGAGTAACCGTTCAACGGCGCCCCGGCACTCGTGGCCGGGAGGTTATGGCTGTCCATGTTTCCCCAGTGCTCTGGCAATGTAGCTGCCTTGAAATGGCGCTTCCGCGTGGGATCTGGGCAAGGCCCACGCCGCGCCGCGAAGTCGCGCATTCACTTCGTATTACTCCGAGGGCCCGGCCATGTCCCGTGGCAGCGGTGCGACGCCCAGACGGGGAGGGTTGTGGCAGTGACGCAACGTCCGGGCCTCGGCCCGATTGTTGCCACGCCCGCTCCCTCCAACCGTCGCATCTCGAAGCAGGTGTGTGGAGGGGGTTCAACACAAGTCGTCACAATCCTACGGAACCACGGCGTCCCGCGAGCTGGCCAGGTATCGTCTAATATGTTGCAGGACATGGAGTTTGAAGGATTCAGCCCGCTCCGTTCGCCTTGTGCACAACGGTTGCTTGAAGCGACGCAGGATTTCATGTGCGCGCCGCGCGCGCTCTCGTGTCTCCGGAGAGGTCGAAGCAGATGCTGAGTACGGCTGACGGGATGTATCCGGCCGGGTCGGACGCGGTCGTCACCGAACAGGGATGGGCGCGGCGGCGGAGCATGGTGCTCTTTCGTCCGGCGGCTCGCCGGGCGACGTCGCAGTGGGCGCGTCGCTGGCTGAACGTGGTGGTGGCGTCGATCGGCCTGCTGCTCGCGTTCCCGCTCATGCTCGTGATCGCGCTGGCGGTGAAGCTGACGTCGCCGGGTCCGGTCTTCTACAAGCAGACCCGAGTGGGTATCGACCGGAGGCAGGCCGGTGGTGGCAACTGGCGCCGGCGGGTCGACTTCGGGGGCCGGCTCTTCACGATCTACAAGTTCCGCACGATGCACCTCTCGCCGGACCGGCAGGCGCAGGAGACGTGGGCGACGCCCGACGATCCGCGCGTGACCGTCGTCGGCCGCGTGCTGCGGAAGTACCGCCTCGACGAGCTGCCGCAGCTGATCAACGTGCTGCGGGGCGACATGAACGTGGTCGGTCCACGCCCCGAGCAGCCGCGCATCTTCATGTCGCTGCGCGAGCAGGTGGAGCGCTACGCCGTACGTCAGCGGGTCCTGCCGGGGATCACCGGGTGGGCGCAGATCAACCAGGCCTACGACCAGTCCGTGGATGACGTGCGCCGGAAGGTGCACATGGACCTCGAGTACATGCAGCGCGCCTCGGCGCTCGAAGACCTGCGCATCCTCGCCCGGACGCTGCCGGTAGTGATCTCCAGGAAAGGCGCCTGGTAGTGGAAGGTTCGACGGGCACGCTGCTCCCCATGGCTATGACGGCCGAGACGAGTGGGGGGCAGCGGCGGTCCGTCGTTGAATCACCTTTGGTCCGCTGGCCTCCTCTGGCCCTCGCTGCGCTCGCCTTCTCGTTGTTGTATGCCGGTCCGGCACGCACCCTCATGCGCGACCTATGGACGAACCCGGATGCAGGGCACGGGCTGCTGCTCCTGCCGCTCGCCGGGGTGCTGGCATGGAGGAGCGGGATCTCTTCCCGGGCATCGCCCCAGCCGCTGCTCGGTCTGGCCCTGCTAACGATGGCCGTGATGCTCCGCTACCTGTCGGGGCTCGCGGCCGAACTGTTTACGATGCGGCTCTCGATGGTCCTGGCGGCGCTGGCGCTGGTGGTCATCTACGCGGGAGTGCGGCAGGTGCTGCACTGGTGGCTGCCGGTCGCGCTGGTCCTGCTGTCCATCCCGTTGCCGGTGGTGGTGCTCGGGTCGCTCGCCCTGCCGCTGCAGCTGCAGGCATCGCAGATGGGAGCGGCGCTGCTCGAGTGGCGGCACGTCCCGGTCCGGCTGGACGGCAACGTGATCCAGCTGCCGGGGCGCACGCTGTTCGTGACCGAAGCGTGCAGCGGGCTCCGCTCGCTCTCGGCGCTGCTGGCTCTGGGCGTGCTCATCGGCGGGCTGTGGCTGCGCCACCCGGCGACGCGCCTGCTGCTGCTGCTGCTCGCGTTGCCGGTGGCGATCATCCTGAACGGGGTGCGGGTTTTCCTGACCGGCTTCCTGGTGTACTTCGTGAACCCCGCGCTGGGTGACGGGTTCATGCACATGACGGAAGGCTGGCTCATCTTCGTGTTCGCGTTCGCGATCCTGGGCGCGATCTCCTGGTTGCTGCTGCAGGTCGAGCAGGGCGTGCGACAGTGGCGACGGAGGCCGGCATGAGTCGTCCGGCCGTGGCGCGCTGGGCGCCCGCCGTGGTGCTCGCCCTGGGCGTCGTCGTGACGACGGCGGGGGCGCGCACGCAGCGCGTGCTGCCGCTCCGCTCCCCGCTCGACGTGGAGGTTCCCCGTGAGCTGGCCGGCTGGAGCGGGCGCGACGTCGAGGTCTCGGAAGCGGAGCGGCGGGTCGCGGGCATGAGCAGCTACATCATGCGTGTCTACCAGCCGCCCGAGGCGGTCGCGGCCGAGCAGGGAGCCATGGCGGTGGCTGCCGAGGCAGCCGCGGCGGGCCGTGTCGGGGCCAGGCCGGCGGGGGAGGACGCCGCGAGCTCGATCGCGCCGGGCTGGTTCACGGTCTACGTCGGCTATTACGAGAGCCAGGCCCAGGGCAGGACGATCCACTCGCCGAAGAACTGCCTGCCGGGCGGCGGCTGGGAGCCGCTCACGTCGGGACGCGAGACGATCGCGACGGGGCTCGGGGCGGTGACCGTGAACCGCTACCTGATCGCGAACGGCGAGGCGAAGTCGCTGGTGCTGTACTGGTATCAGGGGCGGGGCCGGGTGGAGGCGAACGAATACACGGTGAAGTGGGACCTGCTGCGCGACCAGGCGCTGCTCGGGCGCAGCGACGAGGCGCTGGTACGGGTGATCGTCCCGGTTCACACGACCGAGGACGAGGCGTTCGCGCAGGCCGAGCGGGTGGCGAAGCAGCTGGTGGAGCACGTCGACCGCGCCCTGCCGGCGCGGACCTAGGGACGGGGACGCCCGCAGAAGGAGAGAGCGTGTCAGTGGTGGCTGGGCGGAGGGTGATCCGTGATGAAACGCCTCCGGTCGAGAAGCGGGTGCCGGCAGGCTACTGGAGCCGCGTCGCGTCCAACGGCGTGCTCGCCGGCGGCATCATCATGCTGTTCGGCGTCCTGGTGGACATCGGCGTGCTCTGGCTCCTCCAGCGGCAGGCCACCCCGCAGTGGGAGTTCACGGCGATCGCGAACACCATCGAGGGGGTCCCCCGGCTGGTTTTCGGCCTCGGCTTCCTGTTCGCCGGGCTCTCCCTGCGCGGCTCGACCAACGCGCTCGCCTACCGTGGCCTGGCCATTCTGCTCATCGGGGTCGGGATATTCAGCATCGCCCTGGCCGGCCTGCTCGTCCTCAGCTACTTCGCGCTCGGGAAGCTGGTCACGCAACCGGAGGTCTACACGATGCTGCGCTCGGTGGCCATCAAGACCCTCGCCTTGAGCGCGGTTTATGCATTCGTCGCGATTCCGTTCGGAGTGCTGTCCTTGCGTCGCCCCAGACGTTGATCTTCCTGTGCCGGCGGTACAGGGAAAGGTAGGCGCGCAATTCCCACCCGGCCGAGGCCGGGAGCGTTAACCTTCGACAGGAGAGATCATGTGAGATTACGAACTACCAGGTACGCCGCGGCGGCCTGTGCGATGTTCTCCCTCGCACTGGCCTCCGAGGCAAAAGCGGATCTCAACCTGAACTCGAGCGCTTCGGTCGAGTGCGTAGGCACCCTGTACGGGCAGGCCTCGTGCTCCGTGCTCCGGTTCACGTTGAACATCCCGGACCCGCAGATCCCGATCAACGCGACGGGACTTGCGGTGCCCGGTGCGAGCTACGCCGGATTCACCGTCACCCAGTTCCAGCTCCAGACATTCCAGGGGGCCTGGGCGTTCGGCACGCTCCGGTCGGCCTCACCGGGCAGCTGGCTCTACGATTCCAGTAGCGCTGGCGCGGTAGTGATTGGCAGCAGTGCCCCCTTCCCGTCAGGGCCGATCGTGTTCGAGATCAACATGGATGCACACGAGACGGAGCTGACGAACCTGCTCATGTCCTATTCGGCGAACGGGTTCGTGGACGGGCAGAGTACCATCGGGCAGAACATGACCCATGCCTGGTCCGCGGGGGGCGCCGTGACCAGCACCGTTCCGGAGCCGGCCACCATGCTACTGCTCGGGTCCGGGCTGATGGGCCTGGCGGGCATCGGCCGCCGGCGCCGTCGTCGAGACGTGGAGAACGCGTAGCATCGAGGGCAGTGCAAACCGCCGTGGAGGAGGGACCGCCGGCTGTCCTCCACGGCGTCACGCCGGGCCGCAACCTCCCCCGGCCTGTCGCCACGCTCTCCATCCGCGCAATATCACCGGATCCAGGCCCCGCTCGCGGACGAGTGATGATGCGCGTCGCATTCTGCATCGACAACATGAACATCGGCGGCACCGAGCTGAACGCCGTCCGTACCGCGCGCCGGCTGGTCGCGCGCGGCGTGGACCTGCGCGTGTTCAGCCTTGTCGCGGAGGGCCCGCTGCTGGCCGAGTATGCCGCGCTCGGGGTCCCGGTAACATGCCTGCCGCCGGGCCGACTTTACGGCCGCCGCGCCCTGAGCGCCGGGCTCACGCTGATGCGTATCGTGCGCCGCGAGCGGGTCGAGATCGTCCACGCCCACGATTTCTACAGCAATGTCTTTGCGGCCCCCTGGACGCGGGCGGCGGGCGCGGCGTTCATCGCGAGCCGGCGCTGGTGGGAGGGATCCGAGCAACGCGTGAAACGGTGGGCGAACCGCGGGGCCTACGCGCTCGCCAGCCGCGTGCTCGCGAACTCGCCGGCCGTGGCCCGGCTGCTCGTGCGGAGGGAAGGCGTTCCGCCCCGCAAGGTCGTGGTCGTCCCGAACTTCCTCGACGACGCGGCCTTCGAGGAGCCGCCGGACAGCTGGCGGGATAATGAGCGCCGCGCGTTCGACATCCCCTCCGATGCAGTCCTCATCGGCACCGTCGGCTCGCTCAGCCCGATCAAGGATCATGCGACGCTGCTGCGCGCGGCCGCTCAGCTGATTCCCCACTTCCCGGCGCTGCACGTCGTGCTCGTGGGCCGCGATGCCGGCAGCGGGGCCGCTCTCGACCGGCTCGCGGCAGAGCTGGGAATCACCAGGCGGGTGAGGTTTGCCGGGCAGCGGCCGCAGCACCCCTCGGCACACTATCTCTTCGATGTCTCGGTGCTCACATCCGTCAGCGAGGGCCTGCCCAACAGCATCCTCGAGGCCATGGCCGCGGGCCGCCCGGTGGTCGCCACCGACGTAGGAGCGGTCTCCGATGCCGTCATCGACCACGTGACCGGCTTCACCGTCCCGCCGCGAGATGTCGGAATCCTGACGGCGCGTCTGGCCACGCTGCTCGAGGACCCGGACCTCCGCTGCCGGCTCGGCAGCGCCGGGAGGCTTCGCGCGCGGCAGATGTACTCCGAGGACACGGCCATCGGCGAGCTCATCAAGGTCTACGGCGGCCTGACGGGCGCGGAGAACTGATCGGCGGATGGAGACTCCTGGATCGCCCGGCCCGAGTGTTGCACAGATCCTACACGCGAAAAGTCTGGCCGGCCCTCTCGGGACTAGCGAAATTTAGATATTATAACAACTTACGAATTTCTGGCGGTGCCGGCCGAGCCTGAGCGGGTTCTTGCATTGGGATCGTCGACCGCGGCGACGCCGAACTTCCTGGCCCGCCCCCCACAGTCAAGCGGCAGCTAACAGGCACATGTGCGGTATATGCGGCGTCGTGGCGTACGGATGGCAGGGCGGGGAAGATCCCGCCGTGCTGCAGCGCATGCGCGACGCGATGATCCACCGGGGTCCGGACGACGCCGGAACGTGGCTCTCGGGAGATGGCCGGGTGGCGCTCGGGCACCGGCGCCTGAGCATCGTCGACCTGTCCTCGGCCGGGCATCAGCCGATGACGAACGAGGACGGCTCGCTCCAGCTGGTCTTCAACGGCGAGATCTACAACCACGTGGAGCTGCGCAGGGAGCTGGAGGGCCGGGGACACCGGTATCGCTCGCACAGCGACACCGAGACGCTGCTGCACCTCTACGAGGAGTACGGCACCGGGATGCTGGGGCGGCTGCGCGGCATGTTCGCGTTCGCGCTCTGGGACGCCCGGCGCGAGCTGCTGTTCATGGCCCGCGACCGCATCGGGATCAAGCCGCTGTACTACACGTTCGCCGATGGCCGGCTCATCTTCGGCTCGGAGATCAAAGCGATCCTGGAGCACCCGTCGGTCGAGCGTGACGTCGATGACGTCGCCCTGTACCACTACCTGACGTACTCCGCCGCGCCGGCACCGGACACGCTCTTCCGCGGCATCCGGAAGCTCCCGGCCGGACATTTCATGACGGTCGACCAGGGTGGCGGCACGCGGATCGAGCGCTGGTGGGACCTGGCGTCGGCTCCCGCCCCGGAAGCTGCGTATGTCGCCGACGAGCGGGCGGCGGCCGCGCGCGTGCGCGAGCTGCTCACGGCTGCGGTCCAGGACCGTCTGATGGCGGACGTGCCGTTCGGGATCATGCTTTCGGGCGGGCTCGATTCCACCGCGATCGCGGCGCTGACGCGGCAACTGCACGATGGCGCCGTACGCACCTACTCGGTGGGCTACACCGACGCGCCGGAGCACGACGAGACGCTGCATGCCCGTTCCGCGGCGGCGGCGATCGGCACCGAGCATCACGAGATCCTGATCGGGCAGCAGGACCTGGTCGAGTACGTGCCGCAGCTGATCCATGCGCAGGACGAGCCGCTGGCGGACTGGGTATGCGTGCCGCTGCACTACGTTTCGCAGCTGATCCGCAACTCGGGCACGATCGTGGCCCTGGTGGGCGAGGGCAGCGACGAGCAGTTCGCGGGGTATGGTCATTACCTGCGCTATCTGAGGCTGGCGGACGGGGCGTGGGCGCGGTACGGCGCGCTGCCGGCGGCCGTGCGCCGCACCGCCCACCGGCTGGCCGACCCCCTGCTGCGCCGGAGCGGGCTGCCGCGCGAGGTGCGCGAGCTGGTGCGCCGGGCGGCCGCGGACGAGCCGCTCTTCCTGTCAGGGGCCGTCGCCGCGTGGGAGAGCGACAAGCACGACATGGCTTCGGCCGCCGCGCGGGCCGGTAGCTGGGCCGGCCTCTCCAGCGTTCCAGTCGCAGCCGACGCGATGGCGCATTTCGCGAAACAGCGGCCGGACGCGTCGCAGCTCGACCGGATGATCTACCAGGAATTTCAGCTGCGGCTGCCGGAGCTGCTGCTCATGCGCGTGGACAAGATCACGATGGCGAGCTCGATCGAGGCGCGGGTGCCGTTCCTCGATCACCGGCTCGTGGAGTTCACGATGCACGTCCCGCGCGCGCTGAAGCTGCGGGGCGCCCGCACCAAGCACCTCCTGAAGGAGGCCGTCCACGGCCTCATCCCGGATGCCGTGATCGACCGCCGCAAGCAGGGATTCAGTGCGCCCGTGAAGGAGTGGTTCCGCGGGCCGCTCGCGGGCTACGCGCGGCGATCGATCATGGATTCGCGGCTGCGCGAGCGCGATCTGTTCGATTACGAAGTGCTGAACCGGATGCTCGAAGCGCACCGCAGCGGTCGCAAGAACTACGATACGCTGCTCTGGAGCCTGCTCAACCTGTCGCAGTGGTACGACCAGTGGATCGCGGGTGAGCCGGCCCGGGCGATGGCGGCGATATGATCCGGGTATGCCTCGTGGCGCCGGCGTACATGACCGGCGGGCAGGCCATCGAGGCCCGCACGCTGCTCGATGGCTTCGCCCACGATCCGGAGGTCAGGGTCGAGCTTCAGCCGATCGACCCGCGACTCCCGGAGTGGCTGGCGCGCATCCGCGGCGTACGGACGATCGCGCGCATGCCGCTCTACTGGTCGGGACTTGTCCGGCGGATCCTGCGCTGCGATGTCGTGCACGTCTTCACGGCGGCGTTCTGGCCGTTTCTGCTGACCACGACGCCGGCCGTGCTGCTCGGCAGGCTCTTCCGCCGACCGGTGATCCTGAACTATCGGGATGGTCGTGCCGAAGACCACATCGGCAGCGCGTGGGTTGGTTGGGTGCTGCGGAAAGCCTCCGTTCTGGTCTTTCCTTCCGGGTTTCTCGAGCAGGTCTTTCGGAACTTCGGGTTCGCGGGAATCGTAGTTCCCAACGTCGTCGATACCGACCGCTTCGTCTTTCGACGGCGCTCGCCGGTGGGGCCGGTGTTGCTCTCGTGCCGGCTTCTGGAGGACCTGTATGCGGTGGATAATACGATTCGAGCGTTCCGGGAGCTGAAGCAGCGGGTACCCGCGGCGCGCCTCATCATCATCGGTGACGGCGACCGGCGTCCCGCCCTGGAGGAGCTGGTGCGCTCCGAGGGCATCGCAGGCGTGGAGTTCCACGGTGCCGTGGCTCATGCCGACGTCCCGCTGTGGTTCGAGCGCGCGGACATCCTGGTCAACTCATCGCGCATCGACAACATGCCGCACTCACTGATCGAGGCGTTCGCCGCTGGCCTGCCGATCGTCACCACGCCGGCCGGCGGCATACCGTACGTGGTGCAGGACGGGCGCAACGGCGTTCATGTCGAAGTGGACAATCCCGGCGCCATGGCCGCCGCGATCCTGCGACTGCTCGAGGAGCCCGGTCTCGCCGATCGCCTGGTCGAGCAGGGGCGCCAGGACTGTGACGCGCATTACGCCTGGCCGGCGGCGCGCCGTCAGTGGGTGGCGCAATATGCCCAGCTCGCCTCGAGTGCTTCGGCGATCAGGTCCGCGGGCGCCGCGCCGGCCCCGACAGGCGCAGCCAATGAGTAGGATGCCGGCGCGAGCCCGGCCGTGCGCCGCCGGTCCCGCGGCTGCGCTTCCCCCCGCGCCCGTGGAGGGTTCCGATCCAGCACGGATGCTGCCGGCGCCCGCTGCGGGGCGGCATTGGCTGAGCGAGACCGATACCGCGCCGACGGCCACCTGGCCCAGTGTTCGGTGGTCGCTCTCGTTCGTGGCGCTGCTCGCCTACCTGGCCGTGATCGTCACGTACCAGTTCACGATCGGCACGTTCGTGATCGGTGCGGGGCTGGCCGGGCTGGTGATCGAGCCGAAGGGCATCCGCATCCCGCTGTTCTGGATCCTGCTGCTGGGCATGCTGGTGTGGGGCGCGATCGGATACCTGTCATCGCCCTGGCCGGCGCTCGTGTATGAGCCGCTCGAGGTGCTGTGGAAGCTGACGCTGATCGCGCTGGTCGCAGTCAGCGTGCTCAATGACCGCGGCCGCATCCGCGTCTTCATGCTCGCATTCGTCCTGTTCTATGCGCTCTACCCGGCGCGCGGCGCACTCTTCAATTTCTTCCTGGGCGGCTATACGATCTACGGCCGCGCCGTCTGGAACTTCATTTATCGCAATCCCAACGATCTCGGGGCGCTGACGCTGCTGCTGCTGTCCATGGCGGCGGGGCTGCTGGTGACCGAGCGCAACAAGCTCACGCGTTATGCAGCTATGGTTGCGGTACCGGTGCTGGCGCTGCTCGTCCTGCTGACCGGTTCGCGCGGGGCGTTTCTCGGATTGTTCGTCTTCGGGGTTCTGGCGCTGTCGGGCGAGCGCCGGAAGGCCCGCCTGTTCGGGGTTCTGGGCGCCGTCGGGCTGGCTGCGGTCCTGCTGCTGCCGCAGACGACGTGGGACCGTTTCGGCATGCTCGGGGACCTGGGGCGCGGCGGCACGGCGGCGTTCGAGGAGCTCGAGGACCAGGGCTCGGCGGAGCAGCGCTTCGAGATCTGGCGTACGGCAGTGCGCATCATCGGCGACTATCCGTTCGTCGGCGTCGGACTCGGTGCCTATAATGCTGCGAACGAGCAGTATTCGCCGCACCTGGGAAGGCGCGACACGCACAGCACCTATCTCCGCATCACGGCCGAAATGGGCTTCCCCGGGCTGCTGCTGTTCCTGGGGATGATCGCGTCGGCCGTCGTGCCCGCGGAGCGCGTGCGCCGGCGCCTGAAACGCATCCGCCCGCACTCCGCCCGGCAGCTGTATCTGCTCGAGCTCGGGCTGCTGGCGTTTCTGGTCGCCGGCGTGTTCGCCTCGTACGGCAAGCTCACGTTCCTCTACCTGCACCTCGCGCTCATCTGGGCGCTGGCCACCGCTCAGGCCGCCGAGCTGAGGCGGGCGCAGCGCGCCGATCTGCCGCGGAGCCGTCGCTGATGTGCGGTATCGCCGGCTGGGCCGGATCGCTCGGGTCGGAGGGGGGTGAGCAGCGGCTGCGCCTGATGTGCGATGCGATCGTGCACCGCGGCCCGGATGAAGCCGGATACGACGTGAGCGACGACCGCGCCCTCGGCATGCGGCGGCTCAGCATCATCGACCTGGCCGGAGGTACGCAGCCCATCCGCAACGAGGATGGAAGCGTGCTCGTCGTCTTCAACGGCGAGATCTACAACTTCCGGGAATTGCGCCGGGGCCTGGAGCAGGCCGGCCACGGGTTTCGTACCCGCTGCGATACCGAGGTCCTGGTCCACCTCTACGAGGAGCACGGTCCCGCGCTGGTGCACCAGCTGCGGGGCATGTTCGCGTTTGCGCTCTGGGACGAGCGCACCCGGAGGTTGATCGTCGCCCGCGACCGGCTGGGGATCAAGCCGGTCTATTACGGG
>DATHVV010000020.1:0-9089 GCA_035461105.1 Longimicrobiales bacterium
TCATAGGCCTCGGGATCGCTCCAGGTCGACCGCGGGTCGAGGATGGCGGGGTCGACTCCCGGCGCGGCGACCGGCACCGCGAAGCCGAAGAACGGGTCGGTGCGGAACTCCGCCTTGGCCAGCGATCCATCCAGCGCCGCCGCCAGAAGCGCGCGCGTGGCCTTGATCGGCATCCGCTTGCCCACGCCATAGGCTCCGCCGGTCCAGCCCGTATTGACGAGCCAGCAATCCGATCCGTGTTCGGCGATCAGCGCCCGCAGCAGATTGCCGTACTCGGCGGGATGACGCGGCATGAAGGGAGCGCCGAAACAGGTCGAGAAGGTCGCCTCCGGCTCCGTGACGCCCTTCTCGGTTCCCGCCACCTTGGCCGTGTAGCCGGAGAGGAAGTGGTACATGGCCTGGTCGGGCGTGAGCCTGGCGATCGGCGGCATGACCCCGAAGGCATCCGCCGTGAGGAAGACGACGTGGTGCGGATGCCCGGCCATGCCGCTCGGCACGGCGCCGGGGATGAAGCTGATCGGGTAGGACGAGCGCGTGTTCTCGGTGTGCGCGTCCGCATCGAAGTCCACGACCCGCGTGACCGGGTCGATCACCACGTTCTCCAGGATCGCGCCGAACCGCCGGCTCGCCCCCCAGATGAGCGGCTCCCCCTCGGCGGACAGCCGGATCACCTTCGCGTAGTTGCCGCCCTCGAAGTTGAAGACGCCGCGATCGGACCAGCCGTGCTCATCATCGCCGATGAGCGCGCGCTCCGGGTCCGCCGAGAGCGTCGTCTTGCCGGTACCCGAGAGTCCGAAGAAGAGCGCGACGTCACCGTCCGGCCCCGCGTTCGCCGAGCAGTGCATGGGCAGCACGCCCTGCTTCGGCATCAGGTAGTTCATGACGGTGAAGATCGACTTCTTCATCTCACCGGCGTAGCGCGTGCCACCGATGAGGACCGTGCGATCGCCGAAGTTGAGGACGATGAAGGTGCTGCTGCGCGTGCCGTGCCGCTCGGGCTCCGCCTCGAATTCCGGCGCGTGCAGAATCGTGAAGCCGGGCTCGAAACCGCGCAGCTGTTCCCGCGTCGGGCGGATGAACATGTTGTGCACGAACACCGAGTGCCACGCGTTCGGGCTGACCGCGCGCACGTTGAGCCGATGCCGCTCGTCCGCGCCCGCGAACAGGTCGGTGACGAACAGCTCCTGCTCGGAGAGGTAGGCGACCACGTCGGTCTTCAGCCGGTCGTACTGCGCGGGACTGAAGGGCACGTTGAGCTTGCCCCAGGCGATCTCGTGCTCGCTGTCGGGCTCGCGCACCACGAACTTGTCGTCCGGCGAACGGCCGGTGTGCGGCCGGGTATTGCCGACGAACGCCCCCTCGGCGCTCAGCATGCCCTCGCCCCGCGCCACGGCCCGCTCGAGCAGCTCCGCCGGGGCCAGGTTGTAATGCACCCTGGCCGCCGCGATGCCGGTGGTCGAGAGCTCGGTCATATTGGTCATGGTCGCCACGATTCCATGCCTCTCCGGTAACGCGGTCCGGCTCCTGCAAGCCCGCAAGGCTACGGACCTCGCGGGGAGCGTGTCAAGCTCGCCCGGGGCGCCGCCCGCGCGCCCGGCCGGCTCCCGGCGTGGCAGGCCGCCCCGCCCCGCAGGCACTCCGGCGGGCTGGCAGCGCGCCTGTGCCGGGCCGGCCGCAGCACAGCGCGCGCCACTGGCCGCTCATCGGGGCCCCGGATACGTTGCGGCGGTGCTGCGTACCCTTCTTTTCGCGGTGTGGCTGCTTCCAGCCGCCCTCCTGGCCCAGGAAGTCCCGGACTCCTGCCCGAACGGCCGCATTGGCGCGGTGCAGATCGAGAACGCGTCGATCTTCGACGAGGCGGATCCCGACCTGGACACCCGCTTCCGCTGGGCCTATCGCGCGGCCAATGCGCTTCACGTGCGCACGCGCACGTGGGTGATCCGGCGGGAGCTGCTCTTCCATCCGGGCGACTGCCTGGATCCGTTCCTGCTGGCAGAATCGGAGCGGCTGCTGCGCAGCTACGATTTCCTGTCCGACGTGGACATCACCAGCGAGCCGCAGCCGGACGGCACGTTCCTGGTGCGGGTCCACACTCGCGACGAGTGGAGCACGCGCGTCGATGTGCGTCTCGGCTCCGGTCTTTCGGTCGATGGCGTGCGACTCACCGAGGAGAACGTGCTGGGCAGCGGCCAGAGCCTGGGGGCGTTCTACCTCGCCCGAGAGCTGGACCGGGAGTACGGACTCTCGTACCACACGCCGCAGGTGCTGGGCACGCGCTGGGATCTGAGCGTGGAGGCCGGTCAGACGCGCCCGGGCACGTTCCTGCGCCAGGCCATCTCGTATCCATACGTGGGCGAGGTCAGCCACTGGGCCGGACGCCAGGGCTTCCGCCGCGAGGATCGTTTCTTCAACTACATCACCAGCGACGATCCGGGACTGCGCGCCTCGCACGTGCTGCTGCCGGTGCGCGAGAAGCTTTTCGACGCGGCCGTGGTCCGGCGCATCGGCCGGCCCGGCAACATGGCGCTGCTCGGGGCGGCGCTCACGTACCAGGAGCTCTCCTACCCGGGCACGCCCGAGCTGGCGCCGGCCGGCCGGTACGCCGACCGCGTCCCGCTCGACGACAGCACCCGTGCGCGGCTGCTGCCCCACGCCGAGGAGCTCGACAACATCCGCGCGTTCCTGCTGCTCGGGCATCGCACGGTCGAATGGGAGACGCGCCGTGGCCTGAACAGCTTCCAGGGCGAGGAGGACGTGCGCCTGGGCGCCGAGACCGGCATCGCGATCGGGCGCTCGCTGCCATCCCTGGAGAACGATGACGACCTGTACACCACGCTCTCGCTCTACACCGGCGCCGCAGCCGGCGACGCGCTCTTCATCCTGCAGGCGCGCGCCGATGCCCGGCGCGACCTGAACGCGCCAGCCGGTCGCTCCGAGTGGGAGGACGTGTATGCCGAGGCCGAGCTGCTCGCGTATCTCAAGCCGACCCGCATGCCGCGCCACACGCTGCTGCTGCGCGCGGCGGGCGTGGGTGGCTGGCACACGCGCACGCCCTTCCAGCTCACGCTCGGCGGTGACCACGCCCTGCGCGGCTACGATCCGGAGCGGTACCCGGGCGGTCGGCGGCTGGTGGTGAACCTGGAGGAGCGCGTGTACTTCGGCTGGCCGCTGCGCAGTGTGCTCGACATGGGCGGCGCGGCCTTCGTGGACGCGGGACGGATCTGGCAGGGTGACGTGCCCTTCGGCGTGTCCAGCGAGTGGCGCGCATCCGCGGGGTTCGGCCTGCGCGCCTCGTTCCCCGCCGGCGGCCGCTCCAGCTACCGCGTCGACATCGCCTGGCCGCTCGCGCAGGGCGCCCGCCTCGGGGATTTCCGGCTGATGCTTTCGCTCGGCGACGTGATCGGGCTCAACCCGAAGCGGCGCGACGAGCAGCTGCTGCGCTCGCGCCCCGCGGGCGTGGGCGCCGAGCTCTTCCCGTTCCACCGCTGACCGTGCGCGCCACGCTCTACACCGCCCCGTGGGTGCTGCCGGTGAGTGCGCCGCCCCTGTCCGCGGCAGCCGTGCTCGTCGATGGCGACGGTCGCATCGCGTGGCTCGGCCCGGCCGCCGAAGCGCCGGCGGCGGAGTCCGCGGCGCGGGTCGACCTCGACGGGTGCGCCCTGTTGCCGGGCCTGGTCAATGCCCACGCGCACCCCGAGCTCGCCGCGTTCCGCGGGTTGCTCGAGGACCTGCCGTTCCATCAGTGGATCCCCACACTGCGCCGCACCCGGCTCGCCGATCCGCTCACGGCCGACGACCTGCGCGATGCCGCGCTCTGGAGCTGCGCCGAGTCGCTCGCCGCCGGCGTGACCTGTACGGGCGCGACCGAGGACTCGGACGCGTCGCTGCGGGCGTTCTCGAGCTGCGGCATGCGCGGGGTCGCGTACCGGGAGGTGTTCGGGCCGGATCCCGGGCACGCCGCCCGGGCGCTCGAGGTCGTGCGGGCCCGTATCGAAGGCATGCGCGCGCTCGAATCCAGCCTGGTCCGCGTGGGCATCTCGCCGCACGCCCCCTACACCGTGTGCGACGAGCTGTACCGCGGGGCCGCGACGCTGGCCGCCGATCAGGAGCTGCCGCTCGCGGTGCACGCCGCCGAAGCGGAGGCCGAGGCGCTGCTGGTCACTCGGGGCGCCGGCCCGTTCGCGGCCGGCCTGCGCACCCGCGGCATCGCCACCCCCCCGCGGGCGCGGTCGCCCATCGAGCTGCTCGCCCGCACCGGCGTGCTCGCGCGCGCACCGCTCGTCATCCACGCGGTCCGCATCGACGCGACCGACATCGCGCAGCTCGCCTCCGCGGGCGCGAGCATCGCCCACTGCCCGATCGCCAACGCCCGGCTGGGTCACGGCATCGCGCCGGTAGTCGAAGCTGCTGCCCGGGGCGTGAACGTGGCGCTCGGCACCGACTCGGTCGCCAGCAACAACCGCATCGACCTGCTCGAGGAAGCCCGCGTCGCCCAGCTCCTCCAGCGCGCCCGACTGCACTCGGCAGGGGCGCTCGGTGCCGCCGAGCTGCTGCGCATGGCGACGCTGTGCGGGGCGCGCGCGCTCGGCTTCGGTGACGTGATCGGGGCGCTCGAGCCGGGGCGCGACGCCGACCTGTGCGCGGTGCGGCTCGATACCGTGCACGGGCGCCCCGTTCACGATCCGCTGGCCACCCTGTTCTTCGCGGCGCGCGGCGGCGACGTGGTGCTGACCGTGGTGCGCGGCCGCGTGCTCTACCGCGACGCCAGCTGGCCGACCATCGACATGCCGGCGCTCGCGGCGCGCGTGGAGACGATCGGCGCGCGCGTGAGGCTCGCCCGCGCGCGGTCGTGATGCGCCTGCCGCAGGTGCGCCTGCCGCGCGTCACCGGCGTCGCCGAGCTGCTGGACGCGCCCGATCACGACCCCGCCGAGCTGCGTGCGAGCCTGGCCCACGTCGCGGCGGTGAACCGCTGGCTGGGCGGCAACCGGGCGCTGCAACTCGCGCTGCGGCCATTCTTGCGTGAGGGTCTGCGGGTGCTCGACATCGGCACTGGCTCGGCCGACCTGCCGCTCGCGCTGACGCGAGCCGCGCGGCGGCGCGGACTCCGCATCGACGTCACGGCCGCCGAGCCGCACCCGCAGACCCGGGCCATCGCGGCGGAGCGGTGTCGGCATGTGCCCGAGATCCGGGTCGTCGAGGCCGACGCGCTGGCGCTCGATCATCCGCCCGGCACGTTCGACGTCGCGCTGCTCTCGCTCGTGCTGCACCACTTCGAGGATGACGCTGCGGTCACCGCACTGCGTGCCGCGGGGCGCGTCGCCGCGGTCGTGATCGTGAACGAGCTGCACCGGACGCGGCTGAACCACGCCGGCGCCCGCCTGCTCGCCTGGACGATCTGGCGGCGCAACCGGATCACGCGCCACGATGGACCGCTCTCCGTCCAGCGCGCGTACCGGCCCCGCGAGCTGCGCGCCCTCGCCGCCGCGGCTGGCCTGCGGGTGCTCCAGCTGCGGCGTCGCTGGTTCCAGCGCGTGGTACTCGTCGCTACCCGCGCCGCCGCGACGCCGGGATGAGCGCGGCCGCATGGAGGAGGAGTCTTGAGCCACGCACGTACATCGGTTGTCGTGGTCGGGGCCGGGCCGGCCGGCGCCGTTACCGCCCTGCTGCTGGCCCGCGAGGGCATCGACGTCACGGTCCTCGACCGCGCCCGGTTCCCGCGCGCCAAGCCGTGCGGGGACTGCCTGAGCGCGGCCGCCGCCACGCTGCTCCAGCGGCTCGGCCTGCTCGAGGCGATCGAGGCGCTGGCTCCGGCGCAC
Source organism: Longimicrobiales bacterium (assembly GCA_035461105.1). Taxonomy (GTDB): domain Bacteria; phylum Gemmatimonadota; class Gemmatimonadetes; order Longimicrobiales; family RSA9; genus VEPF01. The sequence goes on from DATHVV010000020.1 coordinate 5,819, forward strand.
CTGCAGGGCTGGCGCGTGCACGGCCCGAACCGCTCCGGCTTCGCCGCCGACTTCGAGGGTCTCGCTGACCGCGACCCGCTCGCCCGCAGTGCACTCGCGCTGCCGCGGGCGGCGCTCGACCACGAGCTGCTGCGGCAGGCGCGCGCCGCGGGCGCGTGCGTCCTGGAGGGCGCCGCCATCGACGACGTGATCGTCGACCGCGGTATCGTGAGCGGGGTGCGCGGTCGTCGTGACGGCCGCGGCTTCGAGGTGCGCGCATCGCTCACCATCGGTGCCGACGGCCTCCGCTCGCGGGTGAGCCGCCGCCTGCACCTCGCGGGCCGGCCGCCGCGGAAGAAGAAGCTCTCGCTGACCGGACACGTTCAGCTCGAGTCGCCCCTGCCGGCGATCGGCGAGATGCACGTCGCCGACGGCCTCTGCATCGGAGCCGCGCCCGTGAACGCGGCCCGCACGCTCGTGAACCTCACGCTCGTCGCCGACGCCGACCGCTTCGGCGCCGCGGTGCGCAGCGATCCGCATGGGTTCTTTGCGCACGTTCTCGACCGTTGCGCGACGCTCGACCCCGCGCTGCGCGAGGCACGCCCGGCGCGGCTGCTCGCGTCGGGGCCCTTCGACCGGCCGACGCGCGCCGTCATCACCGACGGGGCCGCCCTGGTCGGCGACGCCGCCGGTTACTTCGATCCGTTCACCGGCCAGGGCGTCCACCAGGCCATCGCGGGCGCCGCGCTGCTCGCGGCCGTGGCCCGGGATGCGCTCCGCGCCGACTGCCCGGTGATGCGGCCGGCCCTGGAGCCCTACGCGGCCGCGCACCGGCGCCTGGTCCGCGGCCCGCGACGTGTGCAGCGGCTCGTCGATGTCGTGCTCGCGCATCCGGTCAGCGCGGAACGCGTGCTGCGCCGCCTCGCCCGGCGACCCGCCGCGGCGCTCGCCCTGCTCGCCGTCACCGGAGATGTGCTGCCCGCCCGCGCCTTGCTTTCGCCTTCCCTCCTGCTCAGCTTCCTGCTCCCTCTTCCCCGGGCGTCATGACCACGATCGATGAGCGCGTGATGCGCGCGCCGCCCACCGTCTGCTTCCGCGTCGCCGCCGACGTCGAGCGCTGGCCGGAGATCCTGCCGCACTATCGGTGGGTGCGCCTCCATGAGCCGACGAATAGCGGCAGCGCCCGTGTCGAGATGGCCGCCTGGCGCGATTTCGCCGGCCCACTCCGCTATCCAACCTGGTGGCTATCGGAGATGCGGGTCGCGGAAAGCGAGCCCGCGATCTACTTCCGCCACGTCGGCGGGATCACCACCGGCATGGACGTGAAGTGGGCCTTCCTGCCCGCGGGCTCCGACACCCTCGTACGCATCACCCACGCGTGGCGCGGGCCGCCCTGGCCGCTCATCGGCGGCTTCGCCTGGCGCCACGTGATCGGGCCCCGCTTCGTCAGCTTCATCGCCGCCCGTACCCTGCTCGGCGTGGGCCGGGAGGCGGAGCGCCGTCACCTGCAGAGACCGGTATGATCCAGCCCAGCAGCCGCCCCCGCGTCGCCATCACCGGCCTCGGTCCCATTACCGCCGTAGGTGTCGGTGCCGGTCACTTCTTCGCTGGACTGCAGCGCGCCCGCTCGGGTGTGCGCGGCATCACCCGCTTCGATGCCAGCCCATGGCGCACTCGGATCGCCGCCGAGGTCGACGATTTCGCGGCCGGTGACTACATGGACGCGAAGAACGCCCGCCGACTCGACCGCTTTGGTCATTTCGCCATCGCCAGCGCACGCATGGCGCTGCTTGATGCCGGACTGGAGAACGCGCCCCTCGACCCGGATCGCGTCGGCGTCATCATGGGCTCCGCGCTCGGCGGCGGGGCCTTCGCCGAAACCCAGGCCGGCATGCTCTACGGCGGCAGCCCGAAGAGCATCGACCCGCGTGTCGCCCTCACCACGTTCCCCGGCGCCGCAAGCTGCGCCATCGCCATCGAGTTCGGGTTCACCGGACCGAACGAGACCAACGCCATGTCGTGCGCCTCGGGCACCATCGCGCTCGGCCACGGCTGGCGGCTCATCCGGGACGGCGACGCCGACATCGTGCTCGCCGGCGGCATCGAGGCTCCGCTCGCGCCGCTCTGCTTCGGCGCCTTCTCCCTCATCCGCGCGATGAGCGTGCGCAATGACGAGCCCGAACGTGCCTGCCGGCCCTTCGACCGCGCCCGCGATGGCTTCATCATGGGCGAGGGCGCCTGCACGCTCGTGCTCGAGCGCTGGGAGCACGCCACCGCCCGCGGTGCCCACATCTACGCGGAGCTGGCCGGCTACGGCACCACCAACGATGCCTTCCACATGGCCGCGCCCCGCCCCGATGGCAGCCAGGCCGCCCGCGCCATGCGCATCGCTCTCGCGTCCGCGGGCGCTCGCCCCGGCGACGTCGACCTGATCAGCCCGCACGGCTCCTCCACGCCGCTCAACGACAGCACCGAGTCGCTCGCCATCCGCAACGTCCTCGGCGAGCACGCCTATCGCGTTCCCGTCAGCGGCACCAAGCCCTACCACGCTCATGCCCTCGGCGCGTCCGGTGCCATCGAGGCCGCCGTCTGCTGCCTGGCCATGCGCCACGGCTGGGTGCCCCCCACCCTCAACATCGAGCACCCCGACGAGGGCTGCGACCTCGATTACGTGCCCGGCTCCGGCCGTGCCCTGCAGCCTCGCTTCGCGCTCTCCAATTCCTTCGGCTTCGGTGGCATCAATGCCTGCATTGCGTTGCGCGAGCCGACGGCGGCGCCGACGCGGGCGGCCGACGGCGGCGCCGACCACTGATGTTTATCGGGGCGATCCACGGTTATCGCGCGGGGCCCCTTGCATAGGCACGCGCCGAGCGCGATTCTTGCGGCCGCTCGTGGCGTTTTCTAGGAGGGGCGAATGCCCTGGCGAGAGAACAGCAGGAGGGGTGGTATGCGGGCTGGGGGGTGCCCCGAGCGGGTGTTGTACCCGCCGCAGCCTGAGACTGGCAAGCTTCCTGCACAGCCCTGCGCCCGGTCCCGTGGAGCAGTACGTGGTGCGGGCCGGATTCGCGGTACCTCGCCTCGGGCCGCGAGTCCGCAACACCAATCAACAGGAGAGTACCTATGAGGATGCTGAACAGGGTAGCACTCACCGCGGCATTGCTGGTGCCATTGGTGGCCGCTCCCGCGTCCGCGCAGAGCTGGAAGTTCGACTGGGGCGTGAACGGTGGCTATTCGTACTTCACCGACTTCCTCGGCTCGGACGAAACCGGCACAGACGAGGGCGTCACGTTCG
>DATHVV010000021.1:0-47465 GCA_035461105.1 Longimicrobiales bacterium
GCCAGGACCTCCTGCCAGCCGTCCTCGGCGGCGATCACCGTGCCGTATTCCCGCGTCAGCGCTTCGCCGTAGAAGTCGGTCTGTCCGTCGATGAACACGCGCCGTTCCGGCCAGGTGCGGTACAGCAGGTAGCCACCCCAGGTGAAGTAGTTGAAGCCGTTACCGCCGACTCGCTCGGCTTCCATCCACTCCACCGCCGCCACGGGGAAGCGCTGCGGGTCGAAGCCATTCGGGCGCCCGTCGAAGCTGAGCGACGCACCCGCCCGGTACCCGCCGACCGCGAGCAGCAGCACCGCAACGGGCCAGAGCGCGCCGCGCGCGCGGCCGTCGGTCGTCGCGACCCGGTCCTCGAGCGACCACCAGGCGGGGATGAGCCGCGCCCGCGCCGCGTGCGCGCTCAACCAGCCGGCGAGCGCGCTGCCGAGGGCGGGTGCGGCGACGATGGCGAAGAGCGGGATGTTGCGGCCGCTGTAGAGCGCCATGAGCAGCCAGGCGCCCGCCGGCAGGGCGTGCTCGCCGCGCAGGCGCCCCCGGTGCAGGGCCAGCGCCAGGACGAGCATGCCGATCATGGCGGCGAACGGCCAGAAGCTGGTCACGTGGAAGTTCGGCGAGTGGTATTCCGCGGTGATGTCCACCAGGTAGCGGTTGCCCACGTAGCCGACGCTCGTCTCCCACAGCCCGTAGCCCGCGGGATTCGCGAACGAGATCACGAACGATGCCGCACCCGCGAGCAGGAAGAGGCGTGCGAGACCCGGCGCCGGCGCGGGCGCATCGGCGTCCCAGTACCGGTCCCACGCGAGGCCCGCGCCGTACAGCGCCCAGGTGACGAAGCCGGCAATGAACGCGCCGTGCGCATTCACCCATACCACCATGATCAGGGGCAGCAGCCACCAGCCGCGCCGCGGCTCGTCACGAAGCCGGTCGAGCGCCACCAGCCAGGCCGCGAGGAACAGGAACGTGAACACGTGCGGCCGCGTGAGCCAGTGCACCGCCGAGGTCGCCGCGGCCAGTGCGCTCACCGACAGCGCGAGCACGACGCGGGCGCCGGCGAGCCGGGTGCGCCGGAGCACCAGCAGGAAAGCGGTCGCGATGATCAGCGCGGTGAGCAGTACCGGTCCGTCGGAGCCGAGCGCGCGGTGCGACGCCGCGAAGGCCACCTGCGAGAGCCACTCGTGCGGGGTGAGCTCGTCCCCGAAGCGCGTGAAGGAGAAGACGTCGCGAGTGGGAATGCTCCCGGTGTCCAGGATGTGGTTCCCGATCGTGATGTGGCGGCCCAGGTCGCCGTCTCCGTTCATCATGCGGGGGCCGTCCGCGAGCGCCCCGAGGAACACCGCGATCCAGAGCACGTGGCCCAGTCCCGGCAGCAGCCAGGCGGCGGCCCGTTCGGTGGTCGTGCGATGCTCCGCGGCCACGGTGCTCGATCTCCGCTCGAGGTGCGACGGCCCGGAGTCCATGCGTGATCAGCCCGTGCGCAGCCAGTGCAGCAGCTCGCGCAGCGTGGGCTTGCGTCCGGTCGCCAGCAGTCCGATGCGATAGATCTTCCCGGATACCCACGCCACCGCGGCCGTCGCCAGCAGCAGGGCACCCAGGGAGAGCAGCAGGTCCGGCACCGGGATGGGCCCCGCCGCCATGCGCATCGGCATCGCCACCGGCGAGGTGAGCGGCACCAGGCCGAGCATGCGGGCGAGCCGTCCGAGCGGATCGGTGGTCAGCTGGAACAGGAAGAAGAGCGGCAGGAAAAGCGGCAGCATGATCAGCATCTGGTATGCCTGCGCTTCCTGGTCGCTGGTGACGGCCGCGCCCAGACCGGCGAACAGCGCGGCAAAGAGCAGAAAGCCCAGGACCAGGTACGCGACGAGCAGGGCGGTGGTGCCCGGCTGGGTAACGATCACGGCCAGCGCATCCGCGTTGATGCCGAGTCGGCTCGAGACCCACCCGGATTGCGTGACCACGAGCGCGAACGTGGCGATCCAGATCGAGACCTGGAGCAGCACCGCGGCACCGACGCCCAGGATCTTGCCGGCCATCAGGTGCGTCGCACGCATCGAGCTGATCAGCACCTCGGCGATGCGGTTGTTCTTCTCCTCCAGCACGCTGCGGGTCACGCCGGTACCGTACAGCGCGATCATCAGATAGATGATGGTCGCGACGAAGAACGCGCCATAGAAGCTGGTCTGCACGCCGCGCGGGGAGCGGCCCTCCGACGGGCCGGCCTCCACGGTCGCGGGCTCGAGCAGATTCCCGATGTTGTCGAGCTGGAGCCCCGAGCGCACCAGGCGGTCCGCCTGCACCGCGTCCGTGGCCGCGGTCCGCACGTCCCGCAGCATCGCGGTACCGTCGTTGTCGCGCGAACGGAAATGCACGCGACCAGTCTCTCGCAGGTCACCGGGCAGCACCACGTAGCCATCGATGCGTGCGGTCTCGAGCCGGCGCCGCAGCTCTGGGCCGATGGAATCGATCGGTCCGCGCACGACCTCGACGCGGTAGCGCGCGGCACTCCCGCCCCTCCGGGGCACGGGCTGGAAGCCCCGCTGGCCGGCCCGGTTCAGCGCGACCACGAACGCCTCCCCCAGCGGCGGCGGCGCTTCGTCCACCACGACCAGGCGGCGCATCCCCGTTTCCTCCGTCACGCTGGTCACCGCGAGCACCAGCAGCACCAGCACGGGCAGCATCAGCGTGCCGATCAGGAAGCTGCGCGTGCGCACCCGCTCGCGCAGCTCCCGCTCGCTCACCAGCAGCAGCTCACGCATCCGGTACCTCGTCGCGCGGAACCCGCCGTGCCGTCTCTCCGGCATGCTGCAGGAAGATCTCGTGCAACGTCGGAGTCACGCGCTCGAAGCTCTCCAGTTCGAGCTCGAGGCCGGCGATTGCGCCCAGCAGCTCGCGCGCGCCGCCCGGCGCGAGCTCCAGCTCCCAGTGCGCCTCGTCGTCGCTGCACACGAACGCCGTGCCCGCACGCTGGAGCAGCTGTCGCAGTGCCGGCAGCGCGGACGCCGAGAGCGTGGGATCGATGCGCAGTCGGTAGCGGCGGCCGCGATGGGCGCGGCGCACCTCGGCGACGCTGCCGTCGAGCACCTTCTCCCCGTCCGCGATGATGCAGACCGAATCGCAGAGCGCTTCGGCCTGTTCCATGTTGTGCGTGCTCAGCACGATCGTGCGGCCCGCGCCGCGAGCGCCCAGGATGGTCTCGCGCAGCACCTCCTGGTTGACCGGGTCCAGGCCCGAGTGCGGCTCGTCGAGGATCAGCAGATCCGGGTCGTGGAGCACGGTGGTGATGAACTGTACCTTCTGTTGCATCCCCTTCGAGAGCGTCTCCACCCGCGCATGGCGCCAGTCGCCCAGGCCGAGCCGCTCCAGCCAGATCGCGGCCCGCCGCCGCGCGTCCGCGCGCGCGAGCCCCTTGAGCCGACCGAAGAAGACGATGACGTCGAGCACGCTCATGCGGCGGTAGAGCCCGCGCTCCTCCGGCAGGTAGCCGACCCGGCGCAGCACGCCGTGCACCGCGGGCGGCTCTCCGAGCACCTCGATCGTGCCGGCGTCGCTGCCGATGATGTTCATGACCATCCGCAGCGTCGTGGACTTCCCCGCGCCGTTCGGGCCCAGGATGCCGTAGATCGCGCCCACCGGGACGCGCAGGGACAGGTCGCGCACCGCCTGGCGGCGGGCGTATCGCTTGTACAGGTGCTGGAGATGAAGCGCGTCGCTCATGGCGCGCGGCTGGACTTCGTGCCGCTCACAGCGGCCAGGCTCGCGCGAGCGTCCGGCCGGCGAAGTAAACCACCAGGGCAATGATCATGATCGTGATCGTGACGATGATCGGCAGCAACAGGCGCTGGCCCAGCGCGTACGCGGTGATCTCGGGTCGGCCTTGCGCACCGTCACGCATCACATGCTCCCTATCAGGGTTGCCACTCCCCTTCGCGGAAAACGGGCCGCGCGTGCGAACCGGCCCGTTTCACGGTAACGGCTTGGATCATAACGCCTTTTGCGGAGGATCGCAGGGTCGCTGCGGGACTGCGTGTCCCGAAGCGGGACGCGCCGGCGTGGCGGTGGGTGTCGCGCGGCGGAGTGCAGCCCGGTGGGAGGGCGCGCCCGCTCCAGGCTCAGAGCGCGTGCAGGAACCGGCCCTCGGGCTGCGGCTCGCGCCGCGCCCGGCGGATGTGGACGGAGGTGCCCTCGCCCGCACGGGCGGCCGCGAGCGCCTCCTCGGCGGCCTGCGCGAAATCCTGCGGGGCCGACATGCACCCCTCGAACTCGACCACACCCGCGCTCACGGCCGGCATGGGCATGCGCGCCGCCGAGTGCCTGACGGCCTCGAGGACGCGCTCCACGTAGACCGCCGCGCCCGGAGCCCCGGCGTCCGAGAGGACCGACAGGAACGTGTCGCCGCGCCAGCCGTAGCGCGCGGAGAGGTTCATGCGCCGGGTCAGGCGCCGGAGCACGCTGCCGAACTCCCGGACCGCGGCATCAGCCCGGGCGCGCCCCTGCCGGGCGACGAACTCCTCGAACGCATCGAAGCCGAAGAGCACCACGGTCACCTGCCGGCCACGCTGCGCGGCGGCGAACTCCATGGCCAGGAAGTGGTCGGCGAAGTGCGCGGTGTGAAGCTCCGTGACGGGATCGGTGCAGCCCTGGTCCCGGGAACCGCCCGCTTGCGCCAGGAGGCGGCTGGAACGGGCGATCAAGACGAAGAGAAGAAGCGCGCCGCTGCTGAAGATCGCGATCTCGAGGCCGGACCCGCCCACCAGGACGACGGCCATGAGCGTCAGTGTCCACACGGCGAACGCCGCCGCGGCGCGCATCGCCAGCGCGCCCGGCTGGGCATCCAGTCTCCAGGGCCACATCGCCACCTCCGTGATAACAGCCGCGTCGCTGTCGGGTGGCGCTCCGTTCGATAAGCATGCCCTCGTGCAGTTCGTTGCTCGATAACGGCTTAGGATTTGGAAGGGCGGAGGGGCTCGGTACTTCGTTCGAGATCACGGTATTATTTTCCGTGAGTTGGCGCGCAGGAGCCCGGAAATTCACTTGCCAGAGCCTGGTCCGGGCGCCATGCTCCGCGGCGTGGCGGGAGCAGTCCCCACCGGGTGTCGCGCGCTGGAACACGAGCGTTTGCCCCGGCCGTGCTAGTCCCCATAACTCGTTACCGACGCGGACGTTCGATAATCACCGCCGCGGGCACGGGGTCTGCCCTCTGCGCTGGGTGGCCGACTGCCGGCAGCGGGGTGGCCTGAACTCGAAGGTTGGGTGTCTTCATGCTGTCTGATCCCGTCGAGATCATTGATGCCATGGCGCGGGCGGCCCGGGAGATCGCCGCGGCGCGGACGGTCGCGGAGCTCGAGGAGCGGCTGCGGCCGCTCGGCCCGCTGCTGTTCGGGTCCGACCTGGAGTACATCTCCGGGCCGACCGCCGATGCTGCGGGAGGGCAGACGGCCCGGGTCGAGTCCGATGGCCGGACGGCGGGCTGGCTGCGGGTCGCCGTTGCGGCGGAGTCGCGACTCGCGGCCGCGCTCCTGGACGGGCTGGCGCGCATGCTCGGCGCGGCGCTCGAGACGATCCGCCAGCTGGAGCGCACCCGGCAGATGCTCGACAGCCTGCGCGTGGACCGCGAGTACTTCGAGCAGCTCTTCGCGGCCGCCCCCGAAGCGATCGTGGTACTGGACGAACAGGACCGCGTGGTGCGCGCCAATCGCGAGTTCGAGCATCTCTTCGGGTACAGCCTGGCGGAGGCCGAAGGGGCCACGATCAACGAGCTGATCGTGCCGCCCAACCTCCAGGAACAGGCCATCGCCCTGACGCGCCTGGTGGCTGCCGGCGAGCAGGTCCAGGAGGAGGTGGTCCGGCGCCGCAAGGACGGCTCGCTGCTGCACGTGTCCATCCTGGGCACGCCGGTGGTCATCGAGGGTGACCAGGTCGCGGTCTACGGCATCTACCGGGACATCACGGTGCAGAAGCAGGCCGAGGAGGCGCTGCGGCGCCTGTCCACGACCGACGAGCTCACCGGACTGCTCAACCGCCGCGGCTTCTTCCTGCTCGCGGAGCAGCAGCGCCGGGTGGCGCGCCGGCGCCGGGCCGACCTGCTGCTGCTCTACATCGACATCGACGACTTCAAGCGGATCAACGACTCGTTCGGACACCACGAGGGCGACCGGGTGCTCGCGGACATGGGCCACCTGCTCCGGACCTGCTACCGCGACTCCGACATCATGGCCCGGGTCGGCGAGGACTTCGAGCTGCTGGCCCGCATGGGTGGCGATGAGTTCGTGGTGCTGGCCGTCGATGCCGGCGAGCAGAACGAGGGTGTGCTGACGATGCGCCTGAGCGAGCGGCTGGCGGAGTACAATGCCGGCCGCCCCGAGGCGGCGAGAATCTCGCTCAGCGTCGGAGCGTTGCGCGTCGCACCCGAGCCCGAGACGACGATCGACGCGCTGCTGGCGGCGGCCGACCGGCTGATGTACCGCGACAAGCGCGGACCGCTCAAGCTGTGAGTGCGGCGCGCCCGTAGTTCTGCTCCCCGATCCGAACCGCAATTATGAACGAGTTCCGCGCCTGGTGGGCGAACGCAGTGAAGACGGTCCTGGAGACGGTCGGCCAGCTCCTGGAACGCCTGATGTACGGGATCATGCACGGCTGGCAGATGACCTACATTCTCCTCGGGGGCGTTCTGGCCGTCATCCTGGGCATGTTCTATCTCTGGAAGCGGAAGGCCTGATCGCGCCACGCCGCCGCGATCACAACCAAGGCATGACGGCGGTCTCCTGATGCAGGACAGGTCCCTGGAAGGCGTGCGTCCGTCCCTCCTGCCGCCCGCGCCCGCCATCGCTTTCCTGGTGGCCGCGGCGGTCGTTCTCTGGATCGGGGGCATCGACTCAGTTGCGACTCCCGAAGCGCCGGCGCGCACGGACCTAGGCGGACACATCGTCGCGCTGCGGCACTTGCTGGAGACCTCCCTGCCCAGCGCCCGGCTCGTGGACTGGGCGGTTCACTGGTTCGGTGGGTATCCGGCTTTCCACTTCTACTTCCCGCTGCCCGCCCTCCTCATCGCGGCGATCGCGCAGCTGACACCGCTCGAGGTGGCTGCGAAAGCGATCGCCGTCGCCACGCCGCTGCTCCTGCTGTTGGGCGTGGCGCGGCTCGCGCGCGCGCTCGGCTACGGCACGCTGCACGTGGTCATGGCGCAGCTCGGCTGTCTCGTGTTCCTGAGCGACACGAGTCACTCGCTGTATGGCGGGAACGTCATCTCGAACGTTCTCGGCGAGTACTCCTACGGCCTGGGGCTGGGCTTCGCGGTGCTCTACCTGTCGTTCGTCGCCGATCACGTCCGCACCGGCCGCCGCTCCATGGTCGCGCTGATCGTGACGCTCGGCGCCGCCGCCCTCTGCCACTCCATCCCCACGGTCATGGCCGTCGCCGCCTCCACCGTCGCCCTGGTGAGGCCGGGCCTGCGCGCCCGCATCGTGCTCTCGTGGATACTCGGCTTCACGCTGACCGCGTTCTGGGCGCTGCCCTTCCTCGTGCGCTCCTCGTACATGGGACACAGCGTCTGGCGGTATGCGCCCGCGCTCTCCGCCGTGTTCTCCCCCGCGCTGCTGCTGCTGCTGCCCTGGACGCTCTACGGGTTGCTGCGCGATTCCTCGCCGGCGCGCGCCGCACACTGGCTGGTGCCGGCCATGGGGCTGGCCGGACTCGCGCTCTACCTGGCGCCGCACAGTCTCTTCCTCCAGGAGCGCGGCCTGCCGTTCTGGTATCTGTCGGTGATCACTCTGGCCGCGCTCGGGCTGGCATCGGCACTCCAGGCCCGGCTGCGAGCGGGGCGGCCGATCGAGCGCGCGTTCCTGATCGGCGGGGTGAGCGTGCTGGTGGCGGCCGTGGTCATACAGGGTGCGCTCGTCAGGGGCCGCGCGCTGGAGCTGCTCTCCGCCGAAGCGCCCGACCGGCAGCCGTACGATGCGCTCGTCGCCACGCTGCGGGAACTGCCGCCCGGCCGGCTCCACTGGGAGGACCGGCCCGCGAAGCCCGCGCTGCTGGGCGATGTCATCGCGCTGCTCCGCATCCCCGACCTGGCGCCCGGGATCAGCACCACGCTCGGCCTGCTGGTCGAGTCCACGCACCTGCTGCGGCCGCTCGCGTTCGTCGGGCGGGATATTTCCTGGGATCCCGCTGTGATGGCGGCAGACCCGGCGCGCGCGGGGCCGATGGCTCCGGATCCGCGCCCGGAGGCGCGGGTCGCCCGCCTTGCCGAGCTCGGCGTGAATTACCTCGTGACGCTCTCGGAGGCGGGTCACAGCTTCGCGGGTCGCGAGGCCGGACTCCCGCTGCTGCGGCACCATGCCGACTGGAGGATATGGGAGATCCCGGCCGCGCCGCTGGTCGAGCCGGTCGCCATGCCGGTGGCAGCGATAAGCCGGGCACAGTACCACGAAGCCGTCACGGAGTGGATTTATCGCGGGGCTCTGACGAAGGAACGGGCCGTAGTCGTGGACCGTGAGCTGGAGGCGCCGAAAGCAGGGGGCGGCGAGGTCGGCGCGGTCTCACGCCGCGCCCGTACGGTACGCTTCCAGACGAGTGCCGTCGGCGTACCGCACCTGGTCCGCGTCCCGTTCTTCCCGAACTGGCGGGCCCGGGGAGCGGAGGGTCCGTGGCTGGTCGCGCCCGGCTTCATGCTCGTCGTCCCGCAACAGCCCGCAGTCGAGCTGCGCTTCGCCGACACGTGGGTCGAGCACACCGGCCGGGCGCTCTCGCTCTTGACGTTGCTCGCGCTGCCCGTCCTGCTCCTGGCCGGCAGTCGGGCGGAGCGGCGCCGGAGCGATGTTCAGGCCGGCATTCCGGGCACGGCCGCGGACAGCCCTGCGGCCTGACCGTCGGCCACGCGTCGCTTCCCCCCGCGCGCGCGCATCAGCTCGCGGATGTCGTCAGCGCGCATGGGGCTCGCGATCACGATCACGTCGGTCATGTCGGCCAGCGCCGGGTGCCCCGCGCGGATCCGCTCGATGACGCGCACGGCCTGGTCGGGCGTGATCCGGTCCAGCGCAAGCCCGAACCGATCGCGCTCGAGCAGCCCGATGATGTCGCCGTCCCCTAGCCGCACCCGGGTGCGGAGCGCCGGCCAGATCATCTCCGGCGCAATCTCGCGCACCCGGAACTCCACGTAGCAGAAGAAGAGCGGCGGCTGCTCGGCGAGCAGCGTCTCCATGGCCTGCAGGAACTCGCGGTCGGTCATCGGCCGGGCGAGCCCGTTGCCGTTGACCGGCTGCACGATCTGCCCGATCTGACTCAGGCCGCTGCGGCGGTGGCTGCCGCGCAGCCACGCCATCTGGATGCGCTCCACCACCTCGTCGGCGGGCAGGTCGGCCACGAAGAAGTCATCGCCGCCGACGCGCAGCCCGCGCGAGCGCGTCGTGCTGCGCAGCCCCCGGCTCGGCGCCGTCAGCACGATGGGCGCGGCGTTACCCTCCTTGCGCAGCGCGAAGATCAGGTCGAACGTGCGCGCCTCGTCGTATGGATCGACGACCAGCACCAGCGCGCCGTACCGGCCCATCGACAGCTGGCCCAGCGCGCCCGCGGCGCTGGTCAGCAGCAGGAGGTCGTAGGACTGCTCCAGGCCCGCAATGACCTCGGCCGAGATCGCGCCGATCTCATCCACGACGATCACGCGCTTGCGGTCCTCCTCCGGCAGGTCGACCGCGGCGAGATTGAGCTCCTCGGTGAACCCCGCGCCGATGCGCAGCGTGTAGCTGAACGGCTCGCTGCGGAACGCGCCCGCGGGCACCGTGTGAAAGTAGAAGCTGCGCTCGCCGCGATCCGTGACCTGCAACCGGAACGCGCCCGTGGCACGGTCCAGGATGGGGGCATACACCTCGCGGTCGAAAGTGCCATCGCGCTGCGCGCGGATCAGCACGTACGTCGTCGCCCCGACGCGCTCCACGAAGCGCATCAGGTCCTGGTAGAGGGCGCGCGGCGTGTGCGAGTACTCGCTCAGGCTGTCGACGCTCTCCAGCACCATGCGCGCCGGCGCGCTGGTGCCGACCTGGTCGAGCAGCCAGCGGGCCAGGATCTGGCCGGGCGGGAGCGACAGGTTCGTCGGCAGCCGCTCCGGCAGGCGCACGATCACCAGGTTCGGATGCTCGCTGATCCGCCCGGGGCCGTAGCCCAGGTACATGGCGCGGCTGTCGAGCATGGCGGGCTCATCGCGCGTCACCAGCACGCACGACTCACGCCGCTCCAGCCCATCGATCAGGAAGTGCAGGCCGAGCACGCTCTTGCCCCCGGCGGCCGGACCGAGGAAGGCGTACGTCCCGCCCTTGCGCAGGCCGGCCAGGCGGCTGTCGAGCGCTTCAACACCGCTGGGGATCACTCGCTACCTCTGCCCGTTGGGCGTGGTGGTATCGGCGGCGGCGGGCTCGCGCCCGCGACCCTCCTCCGGCAGCATGAAGCTGCCCCGTCCGTCCGGCTCCAGGCCGAACGCGGCACGCGGCGCGCCGCTCTCATCCGCGAACAGCAGCGTCCCCGCTTCCTGGGGCGAGAGGCCGAGCACCGTGCGCGGGCGTCCGGCGGCATCGGCGAACGTCAGCCGGCTCCCCTCCCCGCCCTCCAGGCTGAGCACGACGCGACCCTCGCCGCGCGAGTCCGCGAGCGTGATGCCCTGGGCACCGCCCTCGAGCAGGGTGAGTCGCATCCGTTCGGTGCCATGCTCGTCCACCAGGCTGAGGCGGGCGGTACCGTCGGGCAGCACCGACCAGCGTCCGCGCACCCGTCCCTCACCGTCCAGCAGTCGCACCTCGCGGGCGCGGATCACGCCCGCCGAGATGCCGGGCCCGCGCGTGTCGTAGAGCGTGTAGCCGACGACGGCCACCGCGAGCAGCGCGGCGACGCCGAGGCCCAGCCCCAGCCGCGCCAGCCGCTCCGCCTTCCGCCGGCGCCGGCGCTCATCCCTCAGGCGCTCGTCCAGCAGGACCTCGACGTCGCGCATCAGCTCGGGCGCGGTCACGCCCCTGCCTTCCACTCCGCCGACGCTCATGCCCGCGCTCCCGGGTTAGTGCCGGTCGCCATCGTCCGGCGCGGACGCTCGCGCATGCTCCGGCCAGCCATCACCAGGAAGTACGCCTCGCACGCGCGCCGCACGAAGTCCGGAGACAGCACCGGCGGCACCGCCTCGTACTTGGCCACGTCCAGCACGTGCTCGACGATGTCGCGCGGATGGCACGCGCGCGGCTCGATGCCCGTGTCCTGGTAGTAGGTGCGGTACACCATGTCCACCGCCGCCGGATCGAACGGCACCTGCCGCTGCTCGCAGACCCGGCGGAAGATCTCGGTGTAGGCGTCGCGGTCCGGGCCGTTCATCTGCAGCTTGTACTGGATGCGCCGCAGGAAGGCCTCGTCGACCAGGTCCTCCGGCTCGAGGTTCGTCGCGAAGATCAGCAGCGACTCGAACGGGACGCGGAACTTGACGCCGGTGTGCAGCGACAGAAAGTCGTAGCGCTTCTCGAGCGGCACGATCCAGCGGTTGAGCAGCTCGTGGGCAGGCACGCGCTGGCGGCCGAAGTCGTCGATGATCAGGACGCCGCCGGCCGCCTTCAGCTGGAAGGGTGCCTGGTACATCTTCGTGTGGTGGTCGAACTGCAGGTCGAGCTGGTCCATGGTCAGCTCGCCGCCGGCCATCACGACCGGGCGCCGGATGCGCACGAAGCGCGGATCGTAATCCGGGGCGGGCCGCAGCCAGATCGCGTCCCGCGGCGCGCCTTCCTCGACCACCTCGTGATGGGACGGATCGAACAGCACCATGATCTGCCCGGAGATGTCGACCGCGAACGGGATGTAGATGGACCCGCCGATCAGGTGCGCGATCGTCTCCGCGACCACCGTCTTGCCGTTGCCGGCATCGCCGTGCAGGAAGACGGAGCGCGCCGAGTTCACGGCCGGACCGAGCAGGTCGAACAGCTCAGGCGCGATCACCAGATCGCTGAAGCCCTGCTCGATTGCCGGGCGCGTCAGCTGCACGTTGCCCAGCCCCTGGCGCAGGATCCACGCCTCGTACTGCTTGAGCGGCACCGGCGCCGGACCCACGTACTGGCACGCCGCCATCGCCTCGCGGGCCCGGCTGCGACCCGCGTCGGTCAGGTTGAAACGGTAGCTGCCCCGGTTCGGGCCGACTGTCGCCACCACTTCCAGCACGCGCTGCTCCTGCATGCCGAGCAGCCGCGCGTCGATCACGTCGAACGGCAGCGCGATGCCCTCCGTCATCTCGCGCCCGGTCTTCGCACCCTGCACGTACAGCATCTTCAGCAGCAGGTCATCGACGCTCTCCGGCACCAGCCCGGTCTCCGCCAGGCTGGCCGGCGGTACCGGTTTCTCGACCGGACCCTCGGGCTGCACCACCTCGAACTGCAGCGTGCTCACGCGCTACCCCCTCCCGCCGCCCGGGCGACCGGGCGATACGTGATCTTGCGGTCCAGCTCCGCGGCGACGCCGGCCGCCGGCGTCCAGCTCAGCCGGTCACCCACCATCGTCCGGGTCGCGGCGATGGCGCCGGGCGGCAACTCGAGCGCATAGACCGCATCGCGATACACCGGCGTGCGCCGCCCGGGCGCCAGCTCGGGGTGCGCGGCCACGACCGTGCCGGCGCGGTCGATCATCAGCACGTCGAGCGGAAAGCGCATGCCGTACATGTGGATGCCCTTGCATGGGGCCAGCAGCAGCCCCTCGCCCACCGCCGGCTCCTGCCGGAACAGGAAACCGCGGATGCGCGCGAGCAGCGAGTCCGCCATCCGGATCCGCCCACCCAGAACGCTGTGCCGCGACTCGTTCACGACCCTGACCAGGCTCATCAGCCGACTCCGCCGAGCGCTTCGATGATCTGGATCAGGCCGGGTCCGATCAGGACCACGAACATCGCCGGGAAGATGCAGAACACGAGCGGGAAGACCAGCTTGATGGTGGTCTTCGCGGCCGCCTCGCGCGCGCGCTGCTTGCGCTTGTCACGCAGCGTCTCGGCATGCACCCGCAGCGCCGGCCCGATGGGCGTGCCGAAGCGCTCCGCCTGCACCAGCGTGCCGACCAGGCCGCGCACGTCGTCCACGCCGGTGCGCTCCGCCAGGTTGCGCAGCGCCTCGTTGCGGGGCCGGCCGGCCCGGATCTCCAGGTTCACCATGTGCAGCTCCTCGGCCAGGATCCGGCTGACGTGCTGGATCTCGCTCGCCAGGCGCAGCATCGCCTGGTTGATCCCGAGACCCGCTTCCACGCAGATCACCAGCAGGTCGAGCGCGTCCGGCAGCGCCAGCGTGATCTCCTTCTGCCGCGCCCGCGCGCGGCCGCGGACTCGCAACATCGGAAGCACGTAGCCGATCGCCGCGAAGTAGAACGAGATCATCAGCGCGACCAGCGGCTTCGCGCCAAATACGGGCGCGGTCAAAAATGCCAGCAAGGCGAGGACCAGGGTCAGCCCAAGCCGAATTCCCCAGAAGATCCCTGGCGCGCGCTCGGTGCGGTAACCGGCGTGCGTCAGCATGTCGGACACGGCACGTGCGGAGCCCGTGTTCTCGGCGATCCGCCGGCCGATCGCCTCGAGCACGTCCTCCACCTTCTGGCGGCGCTCCTCGCGGCGCAGCCGCGCACCCTCGGTGAACGGATCGGTGGTCAGGCGACGCACCTCGTCGATGCGGCGGCCGACCGCGGCGGGCCGGGCCGAGACCAGGCTCGCGACGAACGCGACCATGAGGCCGACGGCCAGCGCGGTGCTGATGGCGAGCATGAGCATGTCGGCCTCCTAAATCTCCACCCGAACGACCTTGCGGATCCAGAAGAACCCGATCACCTGGAGTACCACGGCGGTCACCGCCATGAAGCGGCCGATCGGATGGTCGAAGAGGATCCGCACGTAGTCCGCGTCCTGCACGTAGATGCCGAGTCCGACCGCGAACGGCATGGCCCCCACGACCATCCCGCTCAGCCGGCCCTGCGCCGTGTACACGTTGATCTCGCGCCGGATCGCGAAACGCGCGCGGATCGTGTCCGCCATGTTGTCGAGCACCTCGCCGAAGCTGGCGCCGCCGACCTCGCGCTGCACGATGATCGAGGTCGCGAAGATGCGGACGTCCACCAGCTCCACGCGATCGCACATACCGAGCAGCGCCTCCTCGAACGGGACGCCGAAGCGCTGCTGGTCGAAGATCCGCCGGAACTCGGCGCCGAGCGGATCGTCCAGCTCATCGCCCACCATCTGGATGCCGGCGGTGAGCGGGTGACCCGCCCGGATCGCCCGCGCCAGGTAGTCGATCGCTTCCGGCAGCAGCTCCTCGAAGCGCTTCAGGATCAAGTTGCGGCGGCGCCGCACGTAGAAGTAGGGCAGTGCCCCGAAGACCAGCGCCGCGATGATCGCGATCGGCAGCGGCATGGCGAGGCCCATGGAGAGCACGCCGCCCGCAATCGCCATCCCGAACGTCAGCAGGATGAACGTGCCCGGGCTCCAGCTGACTCCCGACTGCGCCAGCAGGATCGACGCCCCCCCGATCAGCGGCACCCTCTCGGCGAGCTGCTCCGCGCGCCGCAGCGTGGCCTGGCTCGAGTCGAGCAGCTCCCGCTCGACCAGCGTCTGCTCCTGGAGCTCCGTGAGCGTCTGGGCGAGCCGGCTCTGCAGGTCGCGGCGCCGCAACGTGGCCCGCACTCCCTCGAGCAGCAGCGCCAGCGCGACGATGCCGAACGCGACCGCGATGAAGGCCAGGATCGCCGGGGTCCAGGCACTCATGGCACGAACCTCCCGCTCTCCAGCGAGCCCACCGGCGCGTCCGTGAACAGCATCTCGCCGAGCTTGACGCCGTACGACGCCAGCCGGTCGGCCATCTTGGGACGGATCCCGGTCGGCCGGAAGCGGCCGATCACGTCGCCCTCCGGGGTCACGCCCTGGCGGTCGAACACGAAGATGTCCTGCATCGTGATCACGTCGCCCTCCATCCCGGAGATCTCCGCGATCGTCATGATCTTGCGGGTACCATCCGAGAGCCGGCTCACCTGGATCACGACGTCGATCGCGGACGCGATCTGCTGCCGCATCGCCCGCTCCGGCAGGCGCAGCGCCGACATCGAGATCATGGTCTCGAGCCGAGACAGCGCGTCGCGCGGCGTGTTCGCGTGCAGCGTCGTGAGCGAGCCGTCGTGGCCAGTGTTCATGGCCTGGAGCATGTCCACCGCCTCCGCGCCGCGCACCTCGCCGACGATGATCCGGTCCGGACGCATGCGCAGCGCGTTGATCACCAGGTTGCGCTGCGCGATCTCGCCCCGGCCGTCGATGTTGGGCGGCCGGGTCTCCATGCGCCGCACGTTCGGCTGGCGCAGCTGCAGCTCGGCCGAGTCCTCGATCGTAACGATGCTCTCGTCCACCGGGATGTAGGACGACAGGATGTTGAGCAGGGTGGTCTTGCCGGCGCCGGTGCCGCCCGAGATGAGCACGTTCAGGCGCGCCTTCACGATGCCGTCCAGCAGCTGCAGCATCTGCTCGGTGAGGCTCTTCGTGCGCAGCAGGTCCTCGCCGGAGAGCGTATCCCGCTTGAACTTGCGGATCGACAGGTAGGGCCCGTCCAGCGCGACCGGCTGGATGACGGCGTTCACGCGCGAGCCGTCGGGCAGCCGCGCGTCCACCATCGGCGACGAATCGTCGATGCGACGACCCACGTTCGAGACGATGCGGTCGATCACCTGCCGCAGGTGCTGCGTGTCCTGGAACGCGACGTCGGTCGCGTGCAGCTTGCCGCGCCGCTCGACGTACACCAGCTTCGGCCCGTTCACCATGATGTCCGAGACTTCCGGGTCGTGCATGAGCGGCTCGAGCGGGCCCAGGCCGAAGATCTCGTCCAGGATCTGCTGGATGAGCGCCTCGCGCTCGTCCAGGTTGAGCGCCTCCTGCTCCGTCGAGAGCAGCAGCTGGATCTCGGGCCGGATCATGCCGCCCGCTTCCTCGCGGCTGCGCCCGTCCAGGTTGGACAGGTTCAGGCGCTGCAGCAGCTGGCGGTGGACGCGCTTCTTGACATCGGCCATGCGGCCCGGCCCGTTCGTGCGGCCGGCGCTCAGCAGGCTGCCCGGATCGGCCGCTTCCAGGCTCTTGTGCAGGGCGCTCGTCCCCGTCGGAGGCATCAGGTCTCCGGTCATTTACTTCGCTCCTCCCTGGGCCGCGGCACGCCGGCCGAAGCCGAGCAGCCGCGAGACGTTGCTGCGGTCCGGCGATCCCGGCGCGGGCCGCTCGATCAGTGCGCACAGCGCCTTCAGGTCCCGGGCGTAGCGCGAGCGTCCCCCGTTGAGCGCCACCGGACGGCCCGTGTTCACCGACGAGAGCACGACCGCGTCATCGCGGCGCAGCGACGGCGCGAGGCCGATGCCGAGCGCCTCCTCGACATCGTGCTTCTGCACCTCGTCGTCACTGGTCACCCGGTTCAGCACCACTTCCAGCTTGCCGTCGCGGCTCTCGATGCCCTTGCGGATCAGCGGCAGCAGCCGCTTCGCGCCGTGGACCGCGAGCACGTCCGGCACCAGCATCATGAACACGAGGTCGGAGTTGTCGATCGCGGCGCGCCCGTAGTCGGAGTACGGCCGGGCCAGGTCCACCACGATCAGGTCGTAATGCCGGCGCAGCAGCCGCAGCGCGGCGCGCATCTGCTCCGCCGTGACCGCCGGAACGGCTTCCGGTAGCAGCGGCGCCGAGAGGACGTGCGCCCCCGATTCGTGGGTGATGATCAGCGAGGAGAGCAGGCTCTCGTCCACGCGGTGGAAGTTCTCGAGCAGGTCCACCATGCTGTAACGCGGCTTGAGGCCCATCGCCACCGCCAGGTTGCCACCCTCGAGATTCAGGTCGAGCAGCAGCAGCCGGCGCGGCTGATCGCGCTGCAGCTGCAGCGCCGCGTTCACCGCGGCCGTGGTCACGCCGGTGCCGCCCTTCGCGCCCAGGAACGTCACGACCCGGCCGGCGGACGGCGGCGTGTAGCTGCCGCCCCGGCCCAGCCGGCGCGTGGTGCGGCGGAGCGCGTCGATCAGGTCGTGCGCGTCCACGGGCGAGGGCAGGTACTCCGCGATCCCGGCCTTCATGCCCTCGAGCAGCAGCTCGGGGGCGAGGGACGGCCCGGTCGCGATGATCGTCCGGATCGGCGCCGAGTCCCCGAGCAGGCGGATCATGCGCATGCCGCCGGCCGGGTCGCCGTTCAGGTCGACGAGCGCCGCCTCCGCGCCTTCCCCCTGCACCCGCTCGATCGATTCGGCGTTGAGCGACGCGGCGGCGATCGGCAGGTCCACGACCACGGTGGCCAGCTCCGGGTGGGAGCGCAGCACCTCGGCGACAGCAGATCGGAAGCGCGCGTCGGCGGACACCACCGCCAGGCGCAGCGTCATGTCTTGCATCGTGTCTCCTTACCTGACCAGGCGCAGGTACTTCACCAGCGATCCGGCGTTCGGCCCCGCCTCGCCCTGCGCGTAATACAGGAAGCGGCCGGTGATCGATGGCTGCGCCTGGCCCTTGCCGTCGTCGTAGTTCTCGAGGAAGAACAGCGCGAAATTCGTGAACGTAAGCGTACGCAGCTGCGACGGGTTCCAGTTCTGCCCCGGCGGCGGCCCGAGCGGCGCCGTCAGCGCGATCGGCAGCACCCGCGGGCTCTCCGCGTACTTCGGGTCCGAGCCCTGGACGCTGTTCGTGCTCGGGTCCCAGTAGGCGCCCGGATCGGACGCGAGCACGTTGTCCAGGCCCTTGAACCCCGGCCCCACGACGTTACCGAACTCGAGCGGGTATTCCTGCCCGATCTGGATCGTGTTGTTGTTGCAGCTGCAGATGTCCTGCGGGTAGTCCTGCAGCAGCTTCTTCTCGCCGTAGCAGACCTCCTGGTTCGGATCGTCCGGCAGGTCCCAGATGAGGAACTCGCCGGGTCCCGGCTGGGCGATCTCCCAGGAATCCGAGTTGGGGTTCTTGACCGGCGTCTGCGCCTTGAGCGTGATCCGGTGACCCAGGTCGCGGTTCGTCGCCGTGTGCGCGATGGACCCGTAGCCGGTGGCCGTCGGGTCGTCCCGGTTCAGCACCGGGACGGCCTTGTACCGGTCGCCGTCGCCGTTGAACGCATCCCCTTCCTGGGCCATGCGCTCGCCCGCCCCGTCGAGCTCGTGCCAGATGTCCTGGATCGCCCAGGGACGCACGCACTTGGCACCGCCGGCATTGGCCGCCTCCGCCACCGCGCGCGCCGCCACCGCGACCGAGTCCACACCGAAGATCCGGGCGAACCAGGTCGAGAGATTCCGCCGACGGACGATCACCTCCACCTGCGAGTCGACGATGTTGACGTTGATCGTGGCCAGCAGCGTGTCCGCCTGGACGTTCATCACCGAGTTCGCTGCGATGTACTCCCGCGCCCGCCGCGTCGCCGGCGTCACGGCGGCGGCCGGCTCCATTTCCAGGAACGCGGATGCGCCGGCCAGGGCGGCCGCGTCGGCCACCCGCTGCGCCTCGCCGCGCGCCGAGTACATCATGCCCATGTCGATCGCCAGCGCCATGATCGCGAGCATCGCGATCATGCTGACCACCACGATCACCAGTGAGGCGCCCCGCCGGCTCCGGAACTTCGATCGCATGTGCATCGTCATCTTCCCCGCCACGTGTTGAGGGTCAGGCCGCGGCACGCTACGGCTGGCTCGGCGGCACCAGGCGCACGCCGGACGGCAGGTGCAGGTTCCGCTCGCGCATGAACCGGTTCCGGTCCCACGTGTCCGTCTCGCCCGTCGGCATCGCCGGCGCCACGTCGGTCGGCTCGACCAGGTGCGGCGTCACCAGCACCAGCAGCTCGGTGTTGCGGTCGCGCGTCGAGGTCGAGCGGAAGAACGTGCCCAGGATGGGCAGGTCGCCCAGGATCGGGATCTTCGTGGTCTCGGTGAGCTTCGTGTTGTCGAGCAGCCCGGCGATCGCCAGGTGCTGGCCGGGGCGCAGCTCGACGAACGTCTCCGCACGGCGCGTGAGCAGCGCGGGAATCTGGAAGCCGCTGATGGTGAGGCCGTTCGCGAAGTCGAGCGACGAAACCTCCGGAGCGACGTGCAGCCGCACCGTACCGATGTTCGTGATCGTCGGCGTGAAGTTGAGCCGCACGCCGAACTCCTTCCACTGGATCGTGATCGCGTTGGACTGCCCGCCCTGGACCATCGGGAACGGGAACTCGCCGCCGGCCAGGAACGTGGCGGTCTCGCCCTCGAGCGCGATCAGGTTCGGCTCGGCCAGGCTGCGGAAGTGGCCCTGCGTCCGGAGCGCGCGGATCAGCGCCTCGAACGCCGAGCCGTTGTCGCCCAGCAGGAACAGGCTCACGGCGCCCTCGGAGAGCGTCTGGACGTCGATCAGGTCGATCTCGTTGGGCAGGTCGCCGACGATCAGCGCGCGCAGGTCCGAGCCGAGTGCGTTCAGCACCGTGCGGCTGACCTCCGCGAAGCGGACGTGCAGCAGGATCTGGCGCGCGGACGGGGCCGCCAGGTTGTTGATCACGGTGGCGCCGCTCGTCTGCACCACCTCGAGCAGCCGGCGCGCGGTGTGCGGATCGCGCACGTTGCCGCTCACGATCACGGCGTTGCCGCTCGCGGCCAGGTTCACGGCGGTGCCGGGAAAGAGGATCTCGATCTGGCGCTGGAGCGCGCCGATGTCGGGGGTCACGACGATCGACATCATCTCGACCCGCTCGTTGCGGTCCCACAGCAGCAGCGTGGTCGTACCGACCGTGCGTGCGTTGATCATGATCTCGCGCGGCGAGATCAGCACCGGGTCCGCGATCTCGGGGTCGGCGACCGAGATCCGGGCGATCGCATCGGTGGTCTGCACCAGGGCTGAGCCGCCCCGGGCCACGTTGATCGTGCGCGTGGACTGGGTGATGACCCGCTGGGCCTCCAGGCCGGCCGGCAGCAGGCCGGCCGCAAGCAGCGACAGCGCGAGCAGCGCGGCCGGCATGGCGCCGGCCGAACGGTTGCGTGACACCACGGCGTCGTGGCGGATGTACATGTCCCCTCCCCCTTGAGTCGTATCGTCCGACGCGCGGACTAGAAGCGCTGCAGGCTGCGTACGCCGCCCTTGTACGTCTCGATCACGGCACCTTCCGACGGCCGCGTCGTCTGCGGCCGTGGGGCCGCGCGGCCCGCGGTCGGGCGCGCCGGCTGGCGGCCCAGCTCCATGAGTCGCGCTTCCCCGATCCCCGGGGTGGTGATCTCGGCCACGTCGATCATGTTCCGCAGCGCGAGCTGGATGCGCCCCTGCGCGGAGGCCAGCGTCAGCTTCTCGCCCTGCTCCGGCGTCACCAGCAGCGTCACCACGCTCACCGTCATGGGCTGCCCCTGCTCGTTCTTCTCGATGGCCTGGCCGGCCGCGAGCACCTGCAGGTTCTGGAGCACGATCTGGGTGTGCGTCTGCTCCACGTTCGTCGGCTTCATGGTGAGCAGCACGTCCACCCGCGTCGAGGGGATGACGTAGCCGGCCACCGCGATCACGTCATCCACGCGCACGCTCACCGCGCGCATGCCTTCCGGGATGATGATCGGCATGCCCGCGCCCGAGCCCTTCTCCGCCAGCTCCGGGGCCAGGATCGGCTCGTTCATGCGCACCCGCGCGATCAGGCCGCGCCCGATCGCCGCCGAGGGCTGCGCGATGTAGCCGACCGGCAGCGCGGCGGCGGGCCAGCGGATCGCCTGCACGTCCGTGTCGGTCAGCAGGTGTCCGACCGGCAGGTCGCGCGCGGCGACCACCACCTGGGTGGTGCCGCCGGCCGTCGCGACCGGGGCGCCCGCCGGGCGCTGCGCGCTGTAGCGGACGGCGGAGTACCCGGCCACGCTCGCGGACGCGAGCGCGAGGCCCAGGATCATCAGGGATCGTTGCCTGGTCATGTTTGTTGTATCGCTCCGTTCGGGCTACTCGCTGCGCATCAGGAAACTGCTGCGGATCGTCAGCTGGGTCTTGGGCAGTGCCCAGCCGAGGAACACGCCGATCATCCGCAGCTCGTAGGGATAGGTGATCGTCACCCGCACCGCCGGGTGCATGTCGTCACCCGGGACCGGGATGCCCGGCAGCGCGCAGCCGCTTGGACACTCCAGGACGATCGTCGCCGCGGCCGGGTCCACGCCCGAGGAGCGCAGCGCCGCCGGGATGATGTCGTCGCGCACCTGGCTCGCTGGCACGCTCGGATTGACCGCCAGGTAGCGGGCGCCTTCGCGCGCCGCGTCCGTCACCACGTGCCGGATGTTCCAGGCCCGCGCGAACTCCACGAGCCCGAAGATCAGCAGCAGCAGCAGCGGCGCGACCAGCACGAACTCCACCATGCTCTGGCCCGGCCGCGCGCGCGGCCGCAGGCGCGAGCGGAATCGTCGCGCGCTCATGGCAGCCACCCTCCGGCATCGCCGAACCACACGAGGAGCGCGCCCGCCGCGATGGCCACGCCGTACGGCGCCGCGATCGCGCCCGGGTCATGCAGCGTCATCCGCTCCCCGTGGCGCCCGAACGTCAACGTCGCCTTCAGCAGGTCCCAGGTGCGCAGCGCCGCCACCAGCGGCAGCCGCCGCCAGGCGATCACGCCCAGCGCCAGCAGTCCGCCCGCGGCCGCGGCGTACAGCGCGGTCCGGCCCACCAGGGGCAGGCCCACGAAGGCGCCGCACAGCACCAGGAACTTCACGTCGCCCCCGCCGAACGCGCGCAGTGCGAACAGCGGGAAGCCCACGGCGAGCGCGATCAGCCCGCCCGCCACCCCGTGCCAGAGCGGCCCCAGCCCCCACGCCGCGCGCAGCGCCAGCGCCACCACCAGCCCGGCGACGACCAGCCGGTTGGAGATCCGCTGCGAGCGCACGTCACTGACCGCGCCCGCCAGGGCGAAGCTCGTGAGTGCGAAGGTGAGTGCGGGCCACATGTTCATCAAGCCGATTGAGTTGGAGGGAGCGGAGCGGGGCGGAGAGGCTCCGCCCCGCTGCCACCGCCTAGCTGCCGGCCGGAACGTAGGTGTTCGACGGCTGGTTGTTGAGGGACTGCGAGACGCTGTCGAACGTGTTGCCCACCTTGTTGCGGAACACGTACAGCGCCGCGATCAGCCCGATCGCGACCACAGCGATGATCAGCACGTACTCGACGAGACCCTGTCCCGACTCGTCCTCGACGAACCGCGTCCAAAGCTCCTTCATGAAGCCCCCCTGGCCCTGCCGGCCGGTTGGTTGGTTTGGCCCCGTCTCCCGGGCCTCGGGTTCGGACTGGCGATCCGCTCAGCCCTACGTTCTGGAACGCGTGGCGCGCTCCACCTGCGCAGGGCCTCCCCGTTCAAATGCCACGCCGTCCGACCCCAACTGCCAACCCGTTGAAATAGAACGATTTACCACCGAGCGGCCGGCTCCGGGCCGGCGTTTTGTCGCACCGTACGACGGGGGCGCTGTTGCGACCTGCTACAATATCCCCTCACCGTGACATCGACCGGCGCCTGACGGCGGGTGGGGCCATGCCCCACAAAAAAGGCACCCGCCCACGGCGGGTGCCCCCTCGCACCGCGCGCCCCGGCGCGGAGCTCAGGAGAACTCCGCGGTGAGGCCGTACTTCTCGATGATCCGGTCGAGCCTCCCGCGGGACACCCGCAGGATCTCGGCGGTCTTCGATTTGTGGCCGCCGGTCTGGGCGAGGACGTGCTGCACGTAGGCGCGCTCCATGTCGGCGAGCGTCTTCATGCCGTCCTCCAGCTCCGGGGGGAGGTCGAGCATGGGCGAGGTCAGGTCCTCGAACTGGTCCGCGCGCAGCACCGCGTCCTGGGACATGACGACGGCGCGCATGATCGCGTTCTCCAGCTCGCGCACGTTGCCCGGCCAGTCGTAGTTGAGCAGCGCGGCCATGGCGGTGTCGGCGATGACCGGGGCCGGCCGGCCGATGTTGATGGCCGCCTTGACGGCCAGGTGCCGCGCCAGGCGCGGGATGTCGCCGCGCCGGTCGCGCAGCGGCGGCAGCTCCAGCTCGACGACGCGCAGCCGGAACAGCAGGTCCTGGCGGAACGCGCCGATACGGGTCATGTCGTCCAGGTTCCGGTGCGTGGCCGCGACCACCCGCGCCTGCGTGCGGCGCGGCGTCTCCCCGCCGACCGGATAAAACTCCTTCTCCTGGAGCACGCGCAGCAGCTTGGTCTGGAACGAGGGGCTGGTGTCGCCGATCTCGTCCAGGAAGATGGTGCCGTCGGTGGCCAGCTCGAAGCGGCCGCGCCGGTCGGCGGTGGCGCCCGTGAAGGAGCCCTTCAGGTGCCCGAACAGCTCCGACTCGAGCAGCGGGTCGGGAAGCGCCGCGCAGTTCACTGACACGAACGGTCCGGCGCTGCGGCGCGAGTTCTCGTGGAGCGTGCGCGCGAGCAGCTCCTTGCCGGTACCGGTCTCGCCCAGGATCAGCACCGGCGCCTCGGTGGCCGCGACCTTGCCCACCGTCTTGTAGATCTGGACCATCTGCGGGTCCCGGCCGATCAGCCGGTTGGACGGCACCAGCGGCTCGGACGGCTCGCCGCCGCTCGACTTGCCCGAGTGCGGCAGCGCGTTCTGCACCGCCTCATCGATGTCGTCCAGGTCGAGCGGCTTCATCAGGAAGTCGACCGCGCCGTTCTTCATGGCGTCGATCGCGGTCTGCATGTCGTCGTGGGCGGTGGCCAGGATCACGCGCATGTCGGGCGAGCGTTCCTTCAGCGTGCGCAGCAGATCGAAGCCGCTCATGCCGCCCATGCGGATGTCGGAGATCACCAGCTCCGGCTTGAACGCGCTCAGGCGTGAGAGCGCCTGCTCGGCGGACTCGCACGCCAGCACCTCGTACCCGCTCCGGCTGAGGTGGCGCTCGAGCGCTACGCGGTGTCCCTCGTCATCCTCGACGACCATGATCCGGTGCTTCATCGCCCGGTGTTTCCCGTTCCCGTTGTGGTTCAGCCGGCCGCCGCCGTGGCGGTCCGCGTGTGCGTCCCGGCATGACTGTCCTCGAGCGGCAGCTCGATCACGAACTCGGCGCCGCCCGTCCACTCCTGCGAGGGCGGGCACCGCAGCAGCCCGCCGCTCTGCTGCACCATGCGCAGCGCGGTCGCCAGCCCGATGCCGTTCCCGCTCGACTTGGTCGTGAAGAACGGCTCGAAGATACGCTCGCGCAGGTGCGCCGGCACGCCCGGTCCGGTATCGATGACGCGCAGCTCCAGCTGCCCCTGCCCGGCGGTCGCGTCGTGCAGCTCGGTGGTCACCGTGATCCGCTTGCGGGCGCTGGCCGCGAGCGCGTCGATGCTGTTCAGCAGCAGGTTGACGAGCACGCTCTTGAGCTGGGCGCCGTCCATCGCCACCCGCGACTCGTTGGCGCCGAAGCGGGTCTCGATGTCGATGCCGTGAGCACGCAGCTTGGACTGCATCACCAGGACCGTCTGGGCCACGACCTCGTGCACGTCGCAGCGGCCGCCGGGCACCGGCTCGCTGTTGCGGCCCACGTCCAGCACCGTCTTCACCACGTCGTCGAGCCGCTGCAGCTCGGTGAGACAGAGGCCGACCAGCTCCGGGCCGTCCTCCGGCACCGCGTCCGTGGCCAGGTCGCGCCGCAGCATCTGGAGGTTGAGCCGGATCGAGCTGAGCGGGTTGCGGATCTCGTGCGAGAGGTACGTCGCCAGCTCGCCCACGGCCGCCATGGCGCGGCTGATCTCCATCTGGTGGAGCGTGCTGGAGAGGCGATGCACCATGCCGCCCAGCGCCATCGACAGGCGTCCCACCTCGTCGTTCGTGGGCGGCGGCAGCCAGACGTCGAAGCGGCCGTGCCCGATCGCGTCGGCCGCCGCCGAGATCGCGCTCAGCCGCTTCATGTCGTGGCGGATCATGCGCAGCACCAGCAGCAGCGCGACCATCATGGCGGCGATCATGATCGCCAGGTACTGGGTGCGCGCGGCCGCGAACGGCGCGGCGAACTCCCGGTGGTCCACGCCCACGACCACCGCCCAGTCCGGGAGCTCCACGTCCGCGATCGCGAGCACGTGCTCGCCGCCGTGCTCGCCCGGCAGCTCGACCAGGACCACCCCCGCCTGGTCCGCACTGGTGATCACCTGCTCCGCGATCGCGCTCTCGAACGCGACCGGCACCGGGTTCGCCCGAATCGTGCAGCCGGTGTCGTAGAGGAGCGCTCCCTGGCGGGTCATGACCGACGTGATGCCGCCGCGGCCGAGCCGGGAGCTGAGTGCCCTGAGCGGCTGGAAGAAGTGCGCGGCGTGCATCGACGCTTCCACCCGGTAGCTGCCGCCGCGCGGGTCGCGCAGCCGGGCGCCGAGCGGGACCAGCGTGTACGCGCAGTCGTGGGGTTCGACGTCCGCCGCGGGCGCCGCCTTGGACCACACCAGGCGGTCGCCGCTGAACACCTGGAGCGTGGCGTAATCACTGGCCGTGGCGGCGGCCTCGTCGTCCCCCGCCAGGATGTCGTAGCCGAGGGACTGGAGCTCGGCCTGGGCGCGATCATAGCGGCGCTCGATCTCGACCGCCGCCTGCCCGGCGAGCGCGCTCCCGCGCGTCTCCAGCGCCACCCGCAGCGCCCGGGTCGACTGGTAATAGTCGCCGAGCACGAACAGCATGACGGTCAGAGATGCGAAGAAGACGAACCAGGCTACGATCTTGCCATGCAGGGACATGGTGCGCCTTGCTGCAGGCCCGCGCGACGGGACCGGTGCCCTTCGGCCCTCGAAGGCTCGGTGTCTTTCTGATTGCTACGGATCGGGCGGAAGCCGTTTTCCGGCTCGGGCCCCCGGGGGTAGGGCGAAGATAACGGGAGCGGGGCGCCCGCACCAGTCAAACGGACGCCCCGCAACGCTTTACTGACAATGAAGGACGTTTTACAGCCCCCATGCCGCAGAGATCACGGCCGCGCCGTAGCGGTAGCCGGTGCGGTCGGGGTCGAAGCGCTCCATGCCGAGGTTCGAGAACGTGAAGCCGATCCCGATCTCGCGTCCGGGTGCGAGCGTGTAGCCGACGCGGGCACTGCCGCTCAGGGCGCCCTGCACGTCGCCATCGCTGCCCACCTGCTGCGCGCCCGGCGCCACTTCGCCGCTCAGCGCCCACGCGCCCCGGTACCGGTCCACCCCCACACCCACCTCGCCGAGCAGGTAGCGGTCGGGATCGAAGTAGCCCTCGTCCAGGTCGTGCTCGAAGCCGAAGCCGAGCGCGCGCGGACGCACCCGGAGCCAGGAGCCGGCGCGGACGTCGAGGCCGAGACGGGCGAGCACCCGCTCGTTGCGCTCCACGCCGGTGAAGCGCATGAACCCGGCGCCGGCCTCGAGCCGGACCGCGCGCGCGAGCTGCGCGGCGACGGTCAGCGCCACCTCGTCGGTCGTGACGCCCTGCTCGATCAGCCGCGCGGTCGCATCGAAGACGCCGCGCGTGTAGGCGACGGCGCCGCTGACCGGCCGCCAGGGCGCGCTCGCGAGCGAGCCGCCAAAGGTGAAGTCCGCCTCGGCGCCCGGCACATCCCGGTCCTTCACGCCACCCGAGGCGCCCACCGTCCAGCCGGCGCCGATGTCGGTGCGGGCCGCTAGCGTGAGCGCGCGGCTGTCCACCGCCCCACCACCCGCCCGCCCATCCTGCGCGCGCCGGAGGTAACCGCTCGCCGTGAGCGCGACGCGGTGCGCGGGGAAGAGCGTGACCGCTAGCGAGCTCGTCAGCAGCCGGTTGTCGTCCGAGTCGAACGCGGCGGAGAAGGCCGGCGCGATGCGGGGCGCGAACGCCGCTTCGGCCCACGCCAGCTGGAGCTGCGCGTCCCGGTTCTCCGGGTCGAGCCGCACCGCCTCGCGGGCTTCCTCGAGCGACGCGGCCGGCTGGCCGCGCCAGCGCAGCACCTGGCTCAGGCCGATGCGCGCCTCGGCGCTCGCGGGGTCCGCGGCCACGGCACGCCGCCAGAGCTGCTCGCCGGTCGCGAGGTCGCCGCGCCAGCTGGTCACGCGCGCCAGCCCGCGCATGGCCTCGACGTCGCCCGGGTTCGCCGCCAGGCTCGTCCAGTACGCCTCCTCGGCCGCACCCAGCCGCCCGGCCCAGGAGAGCACGCGCGCCCGCGCGTGCGTGACACCGGTATCCCCGGGCGCGAGCCGCTCCACCCGGTCCCAGGCGCGCAGCGACTCGTCGTAGCGTCCCGCCCAGGAGAGGAAGCGCGCGCGCGCGGTCCAGGCCTCGAGCGACGTCGAGTCGGAGCGGATCAGCTCGTCGACGTCGGCGAGCGCGCGCTCGTAGTTGCGGCTCCACGCGAGCACGTTCGCGCGGTCGGCGCGCACGGCGTTCGTGGGCGCCACCGCCATCAGCCGGTCGAGCACCCGGATCGCCGCCGCGTACTCGCGGTTCCAGCCGAGCAGCAGGCCCAGCCGGTGCAGCGCCTGCGCGTCCGCTGAATCGGCCGCGACGCGTGCCGCGTACAGCGTGCGGGCGCGCTCGTGCTCGCCCGCCGCCCAGGCGGAGTCGGCCGCGTCCTGCGCGGTGAGGGGGGTCGCGCCGGCCAGCAGCGCGATCAGGGCCAGGCTCGTGAGCCGAGCGTTCATGGCAGACTCGCTTTCCTGCTTTCCGTGTGGCTCAGCTCGCGGTAGACCGCGCTCATCGCAGCGAAGACCGGGCGCCGGCGCACGCGGTAGCGTGGCTCGTCCCAGGTGGGCCAGGTGAAGCTGGCGACGTCGGACCGGAGCCCGCTCGCGGGCCACGCCTGCCACGCGCCCGCCCCGTCCTGCGTCGCCAGCGTGATGCGGATCGCATCCACCTGCGCGGTGCCGACGCGCTCATCGGGTCGCGCGCCCTCCGGCTCCAGTACCACGTGCCGGCTGCTCGGGTCGGTCACGTTAACCAGGTTCCACGGGATGCGCACCTCGAGCGCATCGCTCTCCGGCGAGCGCTCCCAGGCCCCATCCGGCAGCGGGCCCTCCGGCAGCACGCCCCGGTCGTAGCCGTATCCCGACCAGTTCGTCGAGTCCGCGCCCACGCGCGCGCGATTCACCGCGACCAGCAGCGGATCGAAACGCCCGTCATCCGCCGCGCGCAGCAGGAACGGCTCGTTCAGCGACTGCATCCAGCTGCCCATGAACATGCCCGGCGCCCAGTTCCTGATGCTCACCCGGCGGTCGCGCGCGGTCGCGCCCTTCGGCATCGCCTCCAGCCGGTACTGCTGCGCCCGCGGCGTCGCGCGCAGCCGCGCCTGCCCCGAGTCCACCACCAGCACGAACTCGAGCCCGACCGGGCTCGCGGGGGCGCCCGCGCCCGGCAGGCGCATGCCGCCCGCGTCCGGCTCGACGATGTCCAGGCCGATCACGAGCCGCTCCGCCCGCACCGCCGCCCCCTGCACGTACAGCCAGAGGTACGCCTCGTCCGCGTGCGCGCGCAGCCGTACGCCGGCGCTCGCGTAGAGCGCCGGCACCGTGTCCCAGCCGCGCGCCCGGTCGCGCAGGCTCTCGCCCAGGCGACGCACCGGCTCCACCGCGAGCACGCCGTAATGCTGCTCCGGGTTCATCCGGTTCCACCACATCCGGCTGCGCTCGTTCGGCTGCTCGAACGGCTCGAGCAGCCAGTTGTGCTTGAACCACTCGTCGATCCACGAGAACAGGATGCCGCCGGCCATGCCGGCCGCCGCGATCTCGCGCGTGAGGCGCGCGTTGATCGCGGCCGCCTCCGCCTCGCCGTGGCCGCCGTGGTGCCAGCCCTGCGGGTTGAAGTGCGAGATGCCCCAGCTGGTCGGGATGCCGTACTCGGCGATCAGCAGCGGTACGCCGCTCACGTGGCGCCGGAGGTCGGCCAGGTAGCCGTAGTACGAGGACGGACCGTACGGCGACGTCGCCTTCCCGTAGTCCGGGTCGTGCACGAAGAAGTCCGGGTAGTACGGGTAGATGTGGTAGGCGACGAAATAGCCCGCCGGGAACTCCGCGGTGGCCTGCACCGGCACCGCACCGATCGCGACCTCGTCCTCGTTGTGCACCACCCGCGAGCGGTCGTACGCCATGCCCCGGATCTCGAGCTCGGTGCGCGCGTCCAGCTCGGTGGGGTGCAGCATCGGGTCGAGCGTCGGCCAGTTCGTGTAGGCCACCGGCCGCTGCGCGTGATACTTCGCGGTCTCGTACGCGACGACGTGCTCGAGCGCCTGCGTGAGCCACGCGTCCATCGGTGTCGAAGGGCCGATGCCCACGTAGCGGCCCTGCCACTCGGCCACCTCCGGGTGGCGCGTGTTGAACGCCGCCACCGAGAACGGCTCCCACTCGCGGCCCAGGATGAAGCCGAGCGTCCAGCGCGACACGTCCGCGGTGTAGTGCCCCGAGGCCCGCCCGGGCCGGTGCTTCACGTCGGCGCGGCCGTGCAGCACGTCCACCACCTGCTCCATGTCCCCGAAGAACTCACGCTGCCACTCCCGGTGGCGGTAGTCGTCGCCCGGCGGCAGCTCCGCCCACACCCCGTGCAGCAGCCAGAGCGGCCGGTCCGGGTGGGCCGCGTTGTGCTCCGCCAGCGCCTCGTAGAACGCGGGCGGATGCAGCGTGTAGACCCGCACCGTGTTCGCGCCCATGGCCGCGATCTCACGAACCCAGCCGCGGTACGTCTCCAGCTCCGGGAACTCGCTCGGGAAGTGTCCCGGCAGCGCCGCGCCCAGGTTCACGCCGTTCACGTAGAAGCGCTGCCAGCCCGTGGCCGTGCGCACCTCGAGCTGCTCGCCGTTCACGCGCGCGTGGTACTCCAGCGTGTCCGGCCGCAGCAGCGGCTCCCGCTCGGGCGCGCCACGCAGCGGCGCCGGCAGCTTACCCAGGTGCTCGACCACGTCGTGGCGCGACGGGTCGATCCGCAGTGCCCGCCGGAACGTCGCGCGGGCGCTCTCGTACTCCTCGGTCCGCCACTCGGTGAGGCCGCGGCCGATGAGCGCCTCGACGTGCAGCGAGTCCCGGCCCAGGACGCGGTCGAAGTACGCCTGCGCGCTGTCCAGGCTCAGGTTGCGCAGCGCCACGTAGCCGAGCCCCACCTGCGAGTCCGGGTGCCCCGGACAGCGCGCGTGCGCCGCCGCGAACGCCCGGTGGGCGCTCCCCATGCGCCCCGCCCGGTATTCCTGCCAGCCGGAGGCGACGTGCGCATCCGCGATCTCGGGACACTGCATGGCGGACGGGATCGACACGGCCGCGGCCGCGACGATCACCAGCAGGAGCACGAGCACCGTGCGCATCCGCGCCTCCTACTTCGCCGGCGCGGCCTGGTGCAGCACGCCGCGGCGTTCCATCGCGCCCCAGGTGTGCCGCCCCAGCATGGCCATGATCACGCCCTTGAAGCGCGCCATCGCCAGGTACTGCCGGTAGCCGAAGTTCTCGAGCACCGACATCGCGAGCAGGCGCACGAAGTCGCGCGTGCGGCTGTAGCGCCGGAAGCTCAGCTCCTCGAGGCCGACTGCGGCGAGGGACAGGGCGATGCCGCTGAAGATCGCGAGCAGCAGGAACGCGACCACGAACGTGGGCGACGCCCAGCCGAAGAGGATCGCGATCGCGAACGCGACGTAGCCCAGGAACTCGATCACCGGGCCGAACCCCTCCATGAACCAGAAGTAGGGATAGGCCACCATGCCGATGCGGCCGTAGCGCGGGCTGAACAGCATGGTGCGGTGCGCCGACAGGCTCTGCAGCAGGCCGCGCTGCCAGCGGTCGCGCTGGCGCGCCAGCACGCGCAGGCTCTCGGGCACTTCCGTCCAGGCCACCGGGTCCGGCACGAAGCTGATGCGGTAGGGCTGCTTCTGCTCGCGCAGGTGCCGGTGCAGCCGCACGATCAGCTCCATGTCCTCGCCCACCGTCCGGCCCGAGTAGCCGCCCGCCGCGACCACCACCTCGCGCCGGAACATGCCGAACGCGCCCGACACGATCAGCAGCACGTCCATGCTCGACCAGCCCATGCGCCCGGCCAGGAACGCGCGCAGGTACTCGACCACCTGCAGCCGCGCCAGCAGCCCGTCCGGCAGCCGCACCTCGGTCACGTGCCCGTCCTTGAACGTCGAGCCGTTCGCGACCCGCACGATGCCGCCGGCCGCGACCGTGTCGCCGTCCTCCAGGAACGAGCGGCACAGGCGCAGCAGCGCGTCGCGCTCGAGCGCGGTATCCGCGTCCAGGGCACAGAACAGCGGCGTCTGGCTGTAGTCCAGGCCCACGTTCAGCGCGTCCGGCTTGCCCCCGTTCTCCTTGTCGATCACCCACAGGCGCGGCACCCGCGTGCTCTGGTAGACCGCCTTCACGCGCCCCCTGCCGAGCGCGGAGGTGGTCACCCGGAACGCCGGCTCCAGCGCGTACGCCTCCTTCAGCAGGTCGATGGTGTGGTCCGTCGAGCCGTCGTTGATGAACAGGATCTCGTACTCGGGATACTCCAGGTCCAGCAGCGAGCGGATCGTCGCCAGGCAGTTCGCGGCCTCGTTGTACGCCGGCACCAGCACGCTCACCGGCGGCGCCCCCCCGAAGCGGATCAGGTCCGCGGTGTCGGTCGCGTTCAGGCTCCGCGCATACCGCCGCAGCGCCCGGAAGCTGAGCAGGCTGGTGATGAAGTAGTACCCGTTCAGCAGCACGAAGTACGCGAGCACCACGATGTGGAACGTGAACAGCGCCGTCCAGACGACATCGAGAAACATCGCTCTACTCCCCGCTCGCGGCGACCGGCATGGGCTCGACCGGGACGATCTCGACCAGCCCGTGCGCGACCAGGCCGCGCTTCGCGTTCAGTACCACCCAGGGCGAGTGATCCGCCAGCGCCCGCGTCAGCTCGCCGAAGTCCTCCGGTCCCGCGATCCGCGCCAGGCAGGCCACCGCCTGCGCCCGGAGCACCGCGTCGTCCGACTCGCACAGCGCGCGCACCATCACCCGGTGCCGGCTCGACACCGGCGTGCGGATCAGCCGCAGCGCCGCCGCCCGCAGGTCCACGTCCGTCTCCAGGCCGAGCGCCTCCACCGCCGTGTCGTTCGCGTCCGCGTACTGCAGGTCCGCGAGCGCGTCCGCCAGCACCGCGCGCGTCTTCGGCGCGAGCTGCGCATCTGCGAAGCGCGCGTGCAGCGCGGGCGCCGCCTCCCGGCCCAGCGAGGCGAGCGTCAGCCGCAGCAGGCGCCGGTCCCAGCGCTGGTAGCGCTCCATCCGGTCCAGCAGCGGCTCGATCGGGCCCAGGCCCAGGCGCGCGTACGTGCGCGCGGCCGTGAGCGCCACGTGCGGCGCCGGGTCGTCGAGCGCCGCCACGATCAGCCCGCCGTGCTCGCCGCCGCCCAGCTCCGCCAGCGTCCGGATCGCGCGCGCCCGCTGCCACACGTCGCCATCCCGGATCCGCACCGCGAGCGCCGGCAGGTACGGACGCGCCAGCGCCGCGTTCAGGCGGCGCCGGTCCGGACGCGTCTCGTTCACCGTGGACTTGTAGAGGAAGTCGAGCAGCACCAGCTGCTCCGCCGGCCGCACGATCGCGTGCAGCGTCTCCGCCGAGGAGCCGTGCGCGATGCTCTCCACCGCCGCGCCCCAGTTCCGCTCCAGCATCCCCCAGTGCCCGGCTTTCCGGTTGTTGGCCCTCCGCAGCACCGACGCCGCCACCAGGAACCCGATCGCTACCGCCAGCATCGCCGTGGTGGAGATGACCAGCACCAGCATGGGCGTGCTCGATCGCGCCAGTTCCAGGAGGTAGCTCACGGGGTTTCCTTTCCCGTCATCGGGAGTGCCGTCTTGTCGTCGGGTTTGCGTCCGTCAGGGCGAGTAGATCGATGCCCTCTTCAAGCTGTGGGAGCAACCGACGTACCGCTTCGTTCACTGGCGGTTGCTCGTTGCCACGACAGCACTTAGCGGACAGGACCCGGAGGGGTGGCGCGACTGCGTGTCACTTTGAGTACGCTACGCGGGCACTGCGATGTCTCGATCCGCGACAACAATCGGGTCTTCTGTTATCGACATTGCAGGAGAAAAACGAACAGGCCGTCCCGGACTCAACCGGAACGGCCTGCAGAACTTCAAGCGTTCAAGTCAGCGGCTGCCGCCCACCATGGCACCGAACGTGAGCACGAACTGCTCGCCGCCGCCCAGCTCCAGGCGCGCCTCGCCGTACGCGGAGACGCCTCCGATCGGGAAGCGCAGACCACCCAGCAGGTTGAGGCCGATCTCGGTGTCGGAGCCCGAGAAGTCGGAGTCCTCCAGGCCGACGTCGATGCGCGCGATGTTCAGGCCCGCGCCAGCATAGGGGCTCAGTCCCGAGACCGCGAACGGCACGGCCAGGTTCCCGTTGATCTCCCAGTAGCTGCAGTCCAGGTCCGCGGGACAGTCCGGGAAGAAGTAGTCGAAGCTGCCGATCAGGAAGGTGTTCGCCAGCGGTCCCTCGGAGGTGAGCAGGTTCGGCAGATTCAGCTCCACGCGGGCGCCGATCCCGAGGTCGAAGTCGTCCGACCAGTTTCCCTGGACACCGATGCGCTGGGCCTCGGCGTTGCTCGCGCCTGCACCCAGCATCGCTACCATTCCTAGCACGACTCCCCACGTCTTCATCGCGTCACCCTCCTTATCCAGTGCGACGGACTCCGCCCAAATGCGCTTCGGCGCCTTCCATGAGGCCCACAAGGTCGCTGTTAGGTGCGACTCTCCGACTCGCATGTCAAGTCCCATGGTATGGCTTGGGTAGGCGTCCAAGGGCCGCTCTCGCATATCACCAATAAGGGAAGATAGCGTCCGGAAGGTTCTCCCGGTCGCATACTCTGGCCCGCAAGTCCAGGGCTAGGGCACAACCGCGCCGGGGTATCCGGAGATGCCCGTTAGTGACGCCGATACACTCTATACCCGATGATGCTATCGGTTTGGTAATAGCTTGCCCATGCGTCCCGAAAGACCGAATCTCGCAGGAGGTCTGCCATCGGATCCCATCGTTCCGCGTCCGGAACAAGCACGATCGTTGGCTGCGCCTGAAGTGCAGCCACCGCACGTGCAGCCACGAATCGGAGTCCTTCCGGCGTACCTGCAGACCAAATCGAGGGGAACGCAAAGTTCCATTCTGCGTTCGCATAGGTAACGGCCGGCCACGCGCTACTCAGCCCGCGGCTGAGAATCAGTGCCCTTTCGCCTTGGATCGCCTGCTTCACATTCGCGATTTGCCACCAGCGGGTATCCTTGGAGCCGGGTCGACCGACGACATCGGCAACCGCTATCAACCCGATCATTACGCCATATACCACCGTGAGACGCAGGAATCTGCGAGTGCTCAGGATGCCGATCAATGCAACCGTAGACAGCATGAGGGCGCCCGCAAGCGCCGGGAGGTAATGGTAGGCCCAGTAGAATTTCTTCATCTGCAGTACCGCCATTACTAGCCAGGCAAACGTCGCAATGCCGAGTACCTTTTGCAAATCGTTGCTCTTTCTAGAGGCCAGGGCCAAGACTACGATGGTCCCAACGACCAGTGAGCGCCACTGCAGCAACGATTCCGCGAAGGTAGTACCGGCCGCCATGTAAGTGGGCCCGAGGCGCGACATCATTGGGAGGTACTGGGGCGTTAGAATTAGCGTAGCCACGCCATACCCCAGTACGGTCGCTGCTACGGCGATTGTACCGCTCCATACGCGGCGAGTCTGCGCCATCAGCCAGCCTTCTAGCAACACAGGCGCTAGCAGGAAGTGCGGTTTAATCGCGAAGCCCAGACCAGCGGCGAGACCTATCAGCCATGGGTGAGTCGGAGCGATTCCACGTGCACGAGCTGCGCACGCCATCATGTACGGCAATGACATGATCAACATCAAGTGCTCACGCTGGCCTGACGACGCGCCTGGAACGACGAACAGGGCGACCGCCATGACCACGATGAAGGTCTCACGATAAATATCGGGTATGATGCCCCGCAGGAGATTGTAGCAGGCGAGCAACGATATTGTAGCAGCCAAAGCCACAAACGCAGGGAAAAGTAGCGTACGCGGGATACCTGTGATGCCCTCGATGATCACGATCGGAATCCCAACCCAGACTATTAGTGGCGGATTTACCTCAACAATGTCCACGTACAGACGGTCGCCTGACAGCACTCGCGCTGAGACGTGGAGGAGCCAGGCTACGTCATGGTTGATGGGCTGAGTAAGGATCCGATGTGTACCAGCCATTGCAGCAGCGATCGCTGCAATCAGGGCAATCGTTCCCGGTCTTGGACGCTTGGGAGATCAGCAAGCATGGTGCGGACTCAAGGCAACATCCGCGACGTCGCACGACGGATTACGGACGCAACGGGGATGGGTGACAACCTAATACCTCGGCCGGGTTTCAGCATGCTGGTAGCGCCAGACCACGCCACGGCGAGAGGGCACCGCACGAGGGACGTCGCCCGGGTACCTATGAAAGCTCCCCACCTGAGGCGAAGGATCGGTCGGACGCTCGAATGCCCGCCGTTCCGGTCTATTGCGGAATGCAAGGCGATGAGGCGATTCACCTCGGCGGCCCGCGCCCGCGCGCGGTGCCCTTCCCTGTAAGCCGTTTGGTGCCCGGCGCTTCCGGGCGGCGTCCGGGGTGGCATTGATCCTGCCCCGAGTGACCTCGTTGCGAAACTCCCGACAGACTGCAGGCGACGATGCTATCAGGCGATCTGCATGCCCTGGACGCGTGGCTCTCCGGCGCGCGTATCCTGCTCGTGGACGATGAGGCCGCGAACCTGGAGTTCCTGCGTCACGTGCTCGACACCGAGGGCTACGCGGAGCTGATCACGCTGGCGGATCCCGTCGATGCGCTCGACCGGTTCGCGGAGCTGGGCCCCGACCTGGTCATGGTGGACCTGCGCATGCCGCAGGTCGATGGCTTCGAGTTCATGGCGCGGGTGCAGGCGATGCTGCCGCCCGGGACCTACCTGCCGATCCTGGTCGCGACCGGCGATCACACACCGGAGACGCGGCGGCGCGCCCTCGCGATGGGCGCGCGTGACTTCCTGACCAAGCCGCTCAGCCCGGCCGAGGTGCGACTGCGCGTGCGCAACCTGCTGGAGACGCGGTTCCTGCACGAGCAGCTGCGCGACTACAGCGCGCTGCTCGAGCAGCGCGTGGCCGAGCGGACGCGCGAGCTGGAGGAGGCCCGGCTCGAGATTCTGTACCGCCTGGCGCGCGCGGCCGAGTTCCGCGACGACGAGACCGGCCAGCACACGCTGCGCGTCGGCCGCATGGCCGGCCGCCTCGCCCAGGTGCTCGGCCACTCCGCGGAGGCCTACGATCTGATCGCGCGCGCGGCGCCGCTCCACGACGTTGGCAAGATCGGGATTCCCGACGCGATCCTGCTCAAGCCGGCCCGGCTCGACCCGCACGAGATGTCGGTCATCCAGAAGCACACCGTGATCGGCGCGAACATCCTCTCCGGCAGCCGCTACCCGCTGCTCCAGCTGGCCGAGGAGATCGCGCTCAGCCACCACGAGCGCTGGGACGGCAAAGGCTATCCGTTCGGCCTGACGGAGGAGCAGATCCCGCTGTCCGGCCGCATCGTCGCGGTGGCCGACGCCTTCGACTCGCTCACGCATTCCCGCCCCTACAAGCGGGCCTGGACCGTGCGCGACGCGCTCGCCGAGATCGAGGCGCAGGCGGGCACGCAGTTCGACGCGAGCGTCGTCGAGGCGCTGTTGCGCATCGCGCCCGAGGCGCACCTGCTCGAGGCGGAGGCAATGGCCTCGCCCGGGTCGCTGCAGGCCGAGGTCGTGGCCAGCACCGTGTCGTTCACGGCGATCGACCCGGGCGCGCTCGCCACGCAGCTGCGCGGTGCCGACGGTGAGCGCGACGAGCTCGCCCGCGAGCTCGACCGGCTCAGGCGCAAGCTCGCCCGGCACGACGCCCGGGCCAACCCGCTCGACCGCCCCCCACGCCTGAACTGACCATGTCGCTGCGCTTCCGCTTCCTGCTGAGCCTGCTCGCGGTGCTGGTGATCATGGCCGCGCCCGCGCTCTTCGCCGCCAGCCGCGTCACGGCGCTCCGCGACGTCGTGCTCGACCTGCGCGGCCAGGCCGCGCAGTCCGCGCTCGCGGTGGGCCGGCTGCAGGCCGCGCTCGCGCAGGTGGACCGCTACCAGCGTGCCTACGTGGTGACCACCGATCCCGAGCTGGCCGAGCGCATGCGCGGGTCCGTGCGGGAGGCTGCCACGGAGATCCGTACCCTGCGTGCCGCCGGCTACGGCGACCTGGTGGACGCGGCCGGCCTGCACCCCGACCGGCTGGAGCAGTCGAGCGCGCACATCGAGGCACTCGTCGGTCGGGGGCAGCTCGATGCCGCCACGGCCTACCTCGGCACGATCGCATCGCCGCTCGTGGAAGGCGCCCGCGCGGCCCTGCCCGCGCTGGCCGGGGCCATCGATGCGAACACCAGCGCGAGCGGGCCCGCGGCGCGGAAGGCGGCCGCCGCTGCCGCCACCGCGACCCTGATCGCGCTGCTCGTGGCGCTCGCGCTCGCCGGCGCGCTCGCGCTCACCACGGTGCGCGTCATCACGCGACCGCTCGATCGCCTGCGCTTCGCCATGGCGCGCGTCGCGGAGGGTACGTTCGAGGCACCGGCGGAGCTGCCCTACGACGAGCCCGGCGAGGTCGGCGAGCTGTCGCGCTCGTTCCTGACCATGACCATGCGGCTCGCCGAGCTCGACCGGCTCAAGGCCGACTTCGTCGGCTCCGCCAGCCAGGACCTGAAGGCGCCGATCAGCGTGATCTGCGGCTACGCCGAGCTGATGCAGGACGAGCTCGGCGCCTCGCTCACGGGACGGCATCGCGAGCTGCTCCGCTCGCTCAGGGAGCAGACGCAGAGCCTGCAGCGGCGCCTCGAGCAGCTGCTCGAGGTCAGCCGCATGGAGTCCGGCCGCCTGCGGCTCGGTCTCGAGGAGATCAACCTGCGACACTTCGCCGCGGAGCTGCAGCGGGCGTTCGAGCCCGCCGCCCGCATGCGCGACCTGCGGCTCGAGCTCGTCCTGCACGATCACGCGCCGGCGTTCATGATCGCCGATCCCGACGTGCTGCGGACCGACATCCTCGGCAACCTGGTGAGCAACGCACTCAAGTTCACACCGGCCGGCGGGCTCATCCGGATCTCGATCCGTCCGGACGGCGAGCGCCTGCACTTCGAGGTGGCCGACACCGGGTGCGGCATCGCCGAAGACCAGCTCGCTCACATCTTCGAGAAGTACTACCAGGGACGCGGTGCCCCGGGCGGCGCCGGGCTGGGCCTGGCCATCGCGAAGGCCGCGGTCGAGGCGCACGGCGGACGCATCGACGTGCAGAGCCGCGTCGGCCAGGGCAGCCGCTTCCGCGTCGGCATCCCGGTGCGCGCGGCAACCGGCGGCTTCGCGGTACGCGCGGCCGTGCCCGCCTGACCATCGCCCGTCCGCCTTGCCCCCGGCGGGCAGCGCTGCCTATCGTTACCGCTTCCGACGATTCACTCTCGATCCTCATCGATCAGCAACGTCGCGGGGCAGCGTCTGCGCCAGAATTCGAGTCGCGACTCCCGGGTATTCCCCGCTACGTGGATCCTGTCCGCAGCGTACCTCACCCTGTTCGTGCGGGGAGGCTGGATCCCGCACGACGAGGGCGTGATCGGGCAGAGCGCCGAGCGCGTGCTGCTCGGAGAGCTGCCTCACCGCGACTTCGTCGAGCTCTACACCGGCGGCCTCAGCTTCCTGCACTCGCTCGCGTTCCGGCTCGGCGGCATCGACCTGCTGGTGCCCCGCCTCGTCCTCTTCGGCGCCGCGCTGCTCTGGCTGCCCTGCGTCTACTGGATCGCGCGCCGCTTCGTGCCGCCGCTGGGCGCGGCCGGCGTGACGTTCGGCGCCGTCGCCTGGAGCCTGCCCCACTACTTCGCCGCGCTGCCCTCGTGGTACAACCTGTTCTTCGCGACGTTCACGGCGGCCGCGCTGCTCCGCTTCGTCGAATCCCGCAACCGGCTCTACCTCGCCGCGGCCGGCGCCGCCGCCGCGCTGTCCATCATGGCGAAGATCAGCGGCCTGTTCGCCGCCGCCGCCTGTCTGCTCTTCCTTGCGTACCTGGAGGCCGACGAGCGCGCCGAGGGCGCTGCCGTCGCGCCGGGGGTGGCACGCTACGTCTACCCGGTGGCGTCGATCGCGGCGCTCCTCGGCTTCCTGCTCGTGCTCTGGTCCACGCTGCAGCCGCATGCCGGCGCCGACGTGCTGTTCCATTTCTTCCTGCCCGCACTGCTCGTCTGCGCCGGCATCGCCTGGACGGAGCTGTCGGCAGCGCACGGGCCGCCCGCTCCCCGCCTGCTCCGGTTGCTGCGCAACGTCGCGGCATTTGCGATCGGGCTGGCACTGCCGCTGGCGCTCTTCGCGTTTCCGTTCGCCGCGGAAGGTGCACTGCCGGCGCTCATCGACGGCATCTTCGTGCTTCCGTCACAGCGCCTCAGCCAGGCGGCGTGGCCGCCTCCGCCCGTGCTCCTGGCCGTGCCCCTGCTCGCGGTCGCAATCGTCCTGCTCGGCGGCATCCAGCGCCTTGCCGTCACGTGGGCGCTCGCCGTGGCTGCACTGCTCTTCCTGCTCTCCCGGATCGACGTCGTCTACCTCGGCGTGATCCTGGCCGTCCAGTCGTCCGTGCCGCTCGTCACCGCGGCGGGCATCATGGTGATCCGTACCCGGAGGCAGGACGCGAGCGTCCCATCGCTGCAAGGGCGTCAGGCGGCGGCACTCGTCTGCCTGCTCGCGCTCTGCACGCTCATCCAGTTTCCGTACGCGCACCGGATCTACTTCCTCTACCTCGCGCCGCTGCTGCTGCTCACGGCCGCCGCGCTCGGCTCGCTGCTCGCGCGACCGCAGCGCGCGCCGCTGATCGGGCTGCTCGTCTTCATGATCGCGTTCGGCACGACCTGGATGAACCACCGCTTCCCGGCCGGTCTCGGCTACCACTACGCGCGAGGTGAGCACTCCACCGTGCTCGAGCTGCCGCGCGGCGGCGGGCTGCGCGTGCACCGCGCCGAAGCGGCGACCTACGCGC
Source organism: Longimicrobiales bacterium (assembly GCA_035461105.1). Lineage (GTDB taxonomy): Bacteria > Gemmatimonadota > Gemmatimonadetes > Longimicrobiales > RSA9 > VEPF01. The sequence goes on from DATHVV010000021.1 coordinate 39,901, forward strand.
GTCTCGTCCAGCTGCTCCAGGCGCACTCCGGAAACGGGTACACGCTCGCCGCGCCCGACGCGCCCGAGGTCTACTTCCTTTCCGGGCTCAGGAATCCGACGCCGCACCTGTTCGAGTTCTTCGGCGGCGCGGACGTCGAGCGAGCGCTGCTCGGCGTGATCGACTCGCTCGGCATCACCGTAGTAGCTGTCAACCCGGGCGCCGGCTTCTCGCGGCCGCTCTCCACCGATTTCATGATGCAGCTGCGGGCCCGCTTCACGGATGCGGAGATGGTGGGTCCCTTCCTGGTCGCGTGGCGCCGATGAGCGTGATCGAGCGGCTCCTGGAGCACGCGAGCGTGTACGGCCTCTGGCAGGCACCGTTCGCCGCCGCCAAGTTCGCGCCCATCACCGCCCACAACCGCCTGGATTCCGTGCGCCGCGTGCTGGACGTGGGCTGCGGTCCGGGCACGAACACGGCCGCGTTCCGGCACGCCGACTACATCGGCATCGACTGGAACCCGCGCTACATCGAGGCGGCCCGGCGCCGGCACGGCCGCACGTTCGTGGCCGCGGACGTGACGCAGTACCGCGTGAGCCCGGCCGGGAAGTTCGATTTCATACTGCTGAACTCCCTGCTCCACCACCTTGACGCGGACGGCAGCCGGCGCCTGCTCGAGCACCTGGTCACGCTGCTGTCCGACGATGGCCACGTCCACGTGCTCGACCTGGTGCTGCCCGATACGCGCGGCATGGCGCGGCGGCTCGCCGAGTGGGACCGCGGCGATTTCCCGCGGCCGCTCGCCGAGTGGCGGGAGCTGTTCGCGGGAGTGTTCGAGCCGGTCCTCTTCGAGGCGTACCCCGTCGGGGTTGCCGGCCTCGCGCTGTGGAACATGGTCTACTTCAAGGGCAGGCGAAGGACATGAGCCCCGATTTCCGGCTGTCGGTCGCGATCCCGGTCTACAACGAGAGGGACGTCCTGCCACTCCTGCTCGAACGGCTGGACGCGATTCTCGGACAGGTGCCCGGCGGACCGCACGAGATCGTGCTGGTGGACGACGGCAGCACCGACGGCACCGCCGGGCTGCTCCGCGAGGCCGCGCGCGACCCGCGCATCGTGGCCGTGCTGCTGTCGCGCAACTTCGGCCACCAGGCCGCGCTCACGGCCGCGCTCGACACCGTCACCGGCGATGCCACCGTGGTGATGGATGCCGACCTCCAGGACGCGCCGGAGATGATCCCGACGTTCCTGGATCACTATCACGCCGGTTACGACGTGGTCTATGCCCGGCGCGTGGACCGCAAGGAATCCGCTATCCTCCGCTTCAGCTACTACGCCTACTACCGCCTGGCGGCCGGGCTGTCGGGCGGGCAGCTGCCGCTCGATGCCGGAGACTTCGGCCTCATGTCGCGGCGCGTGGTGCACCTGCTCCGGCGGATGCCCGAGCGGCACCGCTACCTGCGCGGGCTGCGCGCCTGGGCCGGCTTCCGCCAGATCGGGGTCCCGGTCGCGCGGGCTTCCCGGGAGGCGGGCTCGAGCAAGTACGGCATCCGTAAGCTGCTCCGGCTCGCGTTCGACGGCATCTTCGCGTTCTCGGTGGTGCCGCTGCGCGCGGCGGCGCTCACCGGCGCGATCGCCATCGCCATGTCCACGCTGTTCGCGACGTACTCGCTCGTCGCCCGGCTCTTCTTCGACCGGGCACCGCGCGGCTTCACGTCCCTGATCCTCACCCTGATCTTCCTGTCGGGCGTACAGCTCTTCTTCCTCGGCGTGATCGGCGAGTACCTGGGCCGGCTCTACGAGGAGGTCAAGGGCCGACCGATCTACGTCGTGGACGAGATCGTGGGCGCACGCCCCGGCCCGGCGCCGGGCGATGACGGCGGCGGCCGCACCTCCACCACCCGCGCGGCGGGTTGACGGATGGAGTCCGACTATGCGCGCGGCTACCGCGAGCTCTACCGGCGCCACTGGTGGTGGCGCGCCCGCGAGGAGCTGCTCGTCGAGCTGATCGAGCGCACCTTCGCGCCGCGCACCGATCTGCGCATCCTGGACGTGGGCTGCGGCAGCGGCCTGTTCTTCGACCGCCTCGCTCGCTTCGGCACGGTCGTCGGCGTCGAGCCCGACCGGGCGCTCGCCGAGGCGGAGCCCCGTCACCGCGACCGCATCCACGCGGGCGAGCTCGCGACGTTCCACGCCGATGCGCCGTTCGACCTGGTGCTCATGCTGGATGTGCTGGAGCACATCACGGACGCGGCGGACGTGCTGGCGCGGGCCCTGTCCCTGCTCCGCGACGACGGCCGCATCATCATCACCGTGCCCGCGTTCCGCGCACTCTGGACGCACCACGACGTGCTGAACCGGCACGTCACGCGCTACTCCCGCCCCGACCTCGCCGCACTGGTACGCGGCGCGGGCGGCCGCATCGACAGCATGCGCTACTTCTTCCACTGGACGTTTCCCGCGAAGCTCGCGGTGCGGCTGCTCGAGCGTGTGCGCGGACCGGCCGGACCCGAGCGCATCCCGTCCGCCCCGGTCAACCGGGCGCTGTACCGGCTCTCCCGTCTGGAGCAGCGCCTCGCCGGCCCGCTGCACCTGCCGTTCGGAACGTCGCTGCTGGCCGTGGTGACACGCGCCGCCACCGCCGCCGGGAACGCTGCCGCGGCGCCGTGAGCCCGGCCGGCAGCGTCGGATACGCTCAACCGACCAGGTCCCGCACTCCCATCGCCAGCGTCCACGCGCCGAGCGCGGCCACCGCCAGGGCCGCCAGCGCACCGTAGACCGTGAGCCAGCGCGGGTGCCGGTAGTCGCCCACGATCGCGGTGCGGTGCGCGGCGACCAGCAGGATGATGAGGCCGACGGGGAGGATGAGGCCGTTCAGCGCGCCCGCCGCGACCAGCAGCTGCACGGGGCGTCCCACCAGCACGAAGACGACGAGCGACGTCGCGATGAATGCCGCGATCACCGCGCGCTGCCGCCGCTCCACCACGGGCGCGAGGGAGCGGAGGAAGGACACCGAGGTGTAGGATGCACCCACGACCGAGGTGACCGCGGCGGCCCACATCACGAGCCCGAAGATGCGGTAGCCCGCCGCGCCGGCCGCGAGCCGGAACACCGAGGCGGGCGGATTCGCGGGGTCGAGCGTGAGCCCGCGCGCGATCACGCCGAGCGCGGCCAGGAACAGCACCACCCGCATGATGCCGGTGAGCAGGATCCCGGACACCGCGCTGCGCGTGACGCGCGCGAGCGCGCCGCGGCCGCGGATGCCGGCGTCGAGCAGCCGGTGTCCGCCCGCGAACGTGATGTAGCCGCCCACCGTGCCGCCCACCAGCGTCAGGATCGCGAGCGCCGAGATCTCGGCGGGCGCGACGGTGCGGAGCGCGGCCTCCGCGAGCGGCGGCCGCGAGACCGCGGCGATGCCGACCGTGAGGCCGATCATCACCAGCCCGAGCACCTTCGTGAAGCGGTCCATCGCGCGCCCCGCCTCGCGCGAGAGGAAGATCCCGAACGCGAGCGCCGCGCTCAACGCGGCGCCCGCGTTCTGCGGCACGCCGAGCAGCACGTCGAGTCCCAGCGCGCAGCCCGCGATGTTGCCGATGTTGAACGCCAGCCCGCCCGTCGCCACCAGCACGGCCAGGAACCAGCCGGCACCCGGCAGCACCGCGTTCGCGATGTCCTGCGCGCGCCGCTCCGCGACCGCGATCACGCGCCACACGTTCAGCTGCGCGCCGATGTCCAGGATGATCGATGCCAGGATGACGAAGCCGAAGCTCGCCGCCAGCTGCTGCGTGAAGACGGCGGTCTGCGTGAGGAAGCCGGGGCCGATGGCGGACGTCGCCATGAGGAACGCGGCGCCCAGCAGCGCACCGCGCGCGCCAGCCGGCCGGGCGTCAGCCAGCCTCGCCTCGCACGGCGGCGGCCGTCACCGCGATACCGGCGCGCTCGAGCGCTTCCCGAACCGCGCGCGCCAGCGCGGCCGCGCCGGGCGCATCGCCATGAATGCAGATCGTGCGCGGCACGAGGGCGATGTCCGCGCCGTCCACCGGGCGCACCCGTCCCTCGGCGGCCATGCGCACGGCGCGCTCCGCGGCCGCGGCCGGATCGGGCACCAGCGCATCGGCGCGCTCGCGCGGGACCAGGCTGCCATCGCGCAGGTAATTGCGGTCCGCGAACCCCTCGGGCGCGGTCACCAGGCCCGCCGCGTCCCCGGCCGCGACCAGCGCGCTGCCGGCCAGGCCGAAGAGCACGAGCGAGTGGTCGAGGTCGCGCACCGCGGTCGCGATCGCATCGGCCAGCGCGCGGTCCCGCGCCGCCATGAGGTAGAGCGCGCCGTGCGGCTTCACGTGCGCGAGCCGCGTCCCGGCCGCGAGCGCGAAGCCGAGCAGCGCGCCCGCCTGGTAGAGCACCAGCTCGTACGCCTGCTCGGGCGTGACGTCGAGCGCGCGCCGGCCGAAGCCCGCGAGATCCGGCAGTCCCGGGTGCGCGCCCACGGCCACGCCGCGCTCGAGCGCCGCCCGCAGGGTGCGTCGCATCACCGACGGATCGCCGGCGTGCAGCCCGCACGCGACGCTTGCCGAGCTCACGTGCCGCAGCAGCTCATCGTCGGCGCCCCGGGTCCAGGCGCCGAAGCTCTCGCCGACGTCGCAGTTCAGGTCGATGCTCGGCATGACGTGTCGGTGCGGGTGGGCTCGCGTCAGCGCGCGCGCAGCGCGATCGCGTCCGCGAGCCGGGCCAGCTCGTGCTCGCGCGCAATGTAGACGCGGCGGGCCTCGTCGAGCGAGATCTCGCGAAAACGCACGCGCGTGCCGGGCCGGGCCTGCGCCAGCAGCCGCCGGTCCACGCTCGCCACCTCCAGCACGCGCGGATAGCCGCCCGTCGTCTGCCGGTCCGCCATCAGCACGATGGGCGCGCCGTCGGGCGGCAGCTGCACGGTGCCGAACGCGACCCCTTCCGAGATCAGCTCGAGCGGCTCCTCCAGCGCGAGCGCCGGCCCCTCCAGCCGGTAGCCCATCCGGTCGGACGCGCCGCTCACCGTGAACCACTCCGCGTCACCGCCGAGGAGCACGCCGCGCGCTGGCGACGTGAGCGCCGCGAAGTGCCGCCCGCGCAGCGCTCGCACCTCGATCGCGTCCTCCGCGTTGCCGACCGCCGCCGTGTCGCCCGCGAACGCGGCCGGCCGCCAGGGCGCGCAGCGACCGCGGCCGACCGCCGCCGCGAGCGCCCGCGAGCATGCCCCCGGCTCGGCGATCGGCAGCACGTCGCCGGACACGAGCGCCCGCCCGCGCATCCCGCCCAGCCGCGCCGCGAGGTAGGTCGAGCGGCTGCCGAGCACGGGCGGCACCGCGATGCCGCCGGCGAACGCGACGTAGGCGCGGCATCCCGTGGCCCGGGGGCCGAACGTCAGCTGCGAGCCGGCGCAGGCGTGCACCATGCGGCCGGGCGCGAGTGGACGCTCGTCGAGCGACGCGGACAGGTCGGCGCCGGTGACGCTCAGCAGGACGTCGCCGGCCAGCTCCAGCGTCGGCCCGATCAGCGTCACCTCGAGACTCGCCGCGCCTTCCGGGTTGCCGACCAGCAGGTTCGCGAGGCGCAGCGCGGCCGCGTCCATGGCGCCGCACACCGGCACGCCCTCGTGCTGGTGGCCGGCACGCCCGAGGTCCTGCACCGTGGTGTGCAGCCCCGACCGCAGCACGCGAACCTCGGCGCTCACGCGCGCGTCTCCTCGAAGCGCACCCGGTCGCCCGGCGCGAGCAGGCCGGGCGGCTCGCGTGCCGCATCGAACAGCACGAGCGACGTGCGCCCGATCAGCTGCCAGCCGCCCGGCGTCTCGATCGGGTAGATGCCCGCCTGCGTGCCGCCGATGCCGACGCTGCCCGCCGGCACGCGCTGGCGCGGTGCGTCCCGGCGCGGACAGGCGAGCTGCGGGTCGAGGCCGAACAGGTACGGGAACCCGGGCGCGAACCCGATCATGTGCACCACGTACTCGCCGGCCGCGTGCCGCCGCACCACTTCCTCCGGCGTGAGCTGCGCGTGCGCCGCGACCGCCGCCAGGTCGGGGCCGTCCTCCCCGCCGTAGCGCACCGGCACGCGCACCAGCCGGCTCGGCAGCGCCAGCTCTTCCGGGAGCTGCTCCACCAGCTCGCGCACGCGCCGGGAGAGCGCCTCGGGATCGACGCGCGCCGGGTCGTAATGGAGCGTCACGGTCGTGTAGGCCGGCACGATGTCGCTCACGCCCGGAAACGGCTCCGCGGTGAGCGACGCGTGCGCCGCACGCACCCGCCGGTGCGTCGCCTCGTCGATCGCGATCCCCAGCCGCACCAGCACCGCAGCGTCGCCGAGCGGCTCGATCGCCACTCGCCTCATGGCGGGAAATGCGTCGGACGCGCGCCGGGCGGGTGCGCGCGCATGCTACAGGTCACCGTGCTCGAGACGGTCGAGGAAGGACTCCAGCTTCTCGCGGGTCGAGCGGTGGGTCGCGCCGTAGATCGCGCGCATGCCGTACCAGGACGCCGCCAGCACCGGGATCCCGAGCAGCATGAGCGGGTCGGCGACCGGCGTCGCCCAGACTGCCGCCGCGATGCCCGCGGCCACGCCCCCGCCGCCGCCCAGCGCGCCCGCCGCCATGCCGGTGCGCATCCCGCCCAGGTCCGCGCTCACCTCCACCAGGCAGCTCCCGGCATCGAGCGAGGAGACCGCCACGTCCACCTGCTTCAGGTCGAGCGGCTGACCGCGACGGCCGAAGCCGCGCGCGAAGCGCGCCATGCCGGCCGCGATGCTCGAGTCACGCACGTAGCGCGTGCGGTCCGGGAAGCGACGCTGCACCACCATCAGCTCGCGCTCACGCAGGTACTCCTCCAGGCGCGCGCCGACCGCCGACGCGCTCCCCGGCAGCACCCGGGTCGCGCTCGCCACCGCCGGGCCCAAGCCGCGCCCGAGCACACCGCGCTCCGCCGGCGGGCCGCTCCGCACTTCCGCGATCGCGCGCCGGACCGCGGCCGGCTCCAGCCCCAGCTCCTGCCCGATACGCACGATCTCCTGCTCGGAAACGCCCTCTTCCCTCGCTGCGGTTCCCGACTGCAGCTCCACCGCGCGCCGGATCACCGCCTCCAGCTCTTCCGTGCTGAAGTGGCGTGCCGGCACCGCGGCGCTCTCGGGCCGTGGCTCGGGCAGGTTCCTCTTCCCGGCTTCGCTCATGTTCGCCCCGGCGGGTACAGGGAGCTCGCCAGCGCTGCGGCGAGCCTCCGCCCCATGCTAATCCCGCGGCGCGACGTTGAACAGGCGAGCCGCGGCACCGAACCACATCACCAGCGCCATGCAGATGTCATCCTGCGCCTCAGAATCGCCGCGTCCAGAACAGGAAGAGCCCGAACACGCGTGCCGGGTCCGCGTTCGCGACCTCCTCGAGCGTCGGCTCGCGCGGGATGTAGCGAGGCTCCCAGGTCGACTCGAGTGAGAAGCCGCTCGGTGTGCGGTACTCGGCGCGCACGCCCGGCAGCGCCTGCGAGGTGCGCCCCTGCACGCCCACGAACACCCGGGACGACAGGTACTTCCCGGCCTCGACCTCGGTGCCGCGCAGGATGTTCTGGAAG
>DATHVV010000022.1:0-1752 GCA_035461105.1 Longimicrobiales bacterium
GGGCGTCTTACCGCAGTCGTTCGATTTCTCGTCCACGTTCGCGCCGGGCAGGAGTGTCGACGTCCTGGTTCCCTTCCCCGTCGGTCAGGAAACGGATCGGTGGGGGAACACGCTTGCGCTGATCGGGCGGCTGAGGCCGGGCGTCGGGGTGGCGGCCGCGCAGGCGGATCTCGACCGGGTGAACCGGCACCTTCAGGAGGCCGACCCGGCGCGCTGGGGTCTGGAGGCCGTGGTGGCGCCGCTGCGCGCTCACATATCGGGATCATTCCGCCTGCCACTGATGCTGTTGCTGGCAGCAGCCGGGGCCGTACTCCTGGTGGCGTGTGCCAACCTCTCCAACCTGGTGCTGGCCCGCAGCCAGGCGAGATCACGCGAGCTGGCGCTGCGCAGCGCGCTCGGAGCGAGCCGCGGACGGCTGGCGCGTCAGCTGCTCGTCGAGAGCGTGGTGCTTGCCGCCGTTGGTGGCGGTGTCGGCGTACTGCTGGCAATCATCATGACCCGCGCCCTCGTCGGGCTGGGCGCGTCGCAGATCCCGCTCATCGGCAGTGCTGGCGTCGACTTCGGCGTGATGCCGTTCACGCTCGCCGTCACCCTCATCGCCGGTGTACTGGTGGGCCTGGCCCCCGCCTTCCGCCTCCCGCGCGGTGGTGAGGCCGGCCGGCTGCGGGAATCGAACCGGGGAGTGACTGCCGGACGGGGCACGGCCGGAGTCCGGAACGCGCTGGTCGTTGCGGAGCTTGCGCTGGCGTGCGTGCTCATCGTCGGCGGAGGACTGCTGCTGCGCAGCTTCGCACGCGTCCTCGATGTCGAGCTCGGCTTCGACCCCGAGGGTGCTTATACCTGGCGCGTGGACAGCGACCGAGCCTTCGCGAGTCGCGCGGCGGTGGTCACGTACTACGACGGCCTGCTCGAGGCGGTGGCGGCGCTGCCGGGAGTGGACCGGGTGGGGCTCACCGACACTCCACCGTTCGCTCAGGACCGCGGGTGGGGCATACGGGTGGAGGGGGTCCGGCAGGATGACCAGCTGCCGGTCACTCCCCGCATGATCCACAGCGGGTACCTGCAGGCCATGCACATCCCGCTTCGCGCCGGGCGCTACTTCACGCCACAGGACGACCAGAACTCGGAACCCTCAATGATCCTCAACGAGACCGCAGCCAGCGCGCTCTTTCCGGGTGAGGACCCGGTCGGCCGGATCGTACTGATTTCGGCGCCCCAGCCGCGCTGGCGCGTGGTGGGCGTCGTCGCAGACGTGCGCCACCGGTCGCCCGAAGCCGAAGCGGGGCTCGAGATGTACCTCCCCCTCGCCCAGTCACCGGACTACATGGGTCTCACCATGGTGGTGCGTTCCCGGCTCCCTCTCGCGACCCTCGCCCCGGGCGTGCGTGCTGCCCTCGGCCGCGCCGACCCGGCGCTGCCCAGCGGCGATTTCCGGGCGATGAACACGGTCCTGGAGCGCACCCTGCTCCCGCGACGCTTCATCCTGCTGGTGGGCGGCGGTTTCGCTGCCGTTACGCTGCTGCTCGCCGCCCTAGGAGTGTACGCCGTGGTATCCTACTCCGTCAGCCAACGCCGGCCCGAGTTCGGGGTCCGTCTGGCACTCGGGGAGTGCCCCCGCACGCTCCGGCGTCGCGTCGTCCTCGGCATGCTGCCCACGGCTGCACTCGGCATCGCAATCGGCGCGGCGCTGTCCCTCGCGATCTCTCGCTTCCTCCAGGCTCTGCTGTACGCGACCGAGCCGACCGACCCGGT
>DATHVV010000023.1:0-9145 GCA_035461105.1 Longimicrobiales bacterium
GACGACGCTGGGGTACGAGCGGTTGTTCAACTGGGGGCTGGCGTCGCCGAGCGAGTCGGAGTTCATGAACGGCGTGCTCGCGGGCCAGCCGGAGCCACCGAAGTACTTCGCGGCGATGAAGCGGGTGAACCGGGAGGGTCCACCGCTGCTGGGTGGCTGGCCGCGTCCCGTCCGGCTGGATCCCGCTCGCCTTCCGGCTCTGGTGGCCGAGGGGGCGCCCGCGGTCGACCTGCGGCCCTGGCGGGAGTATGCCGCCGCACATGTCCCGGGCACGCTCAGCATCCCGCTGAACCGGTCGTTCACCACGTGGGCCGGTTCGCTGCTCAGCTACCATCGCGACTATTACCTGATCGTGCCCGGCGTCCAGCTGGCGGAGGCCGTTCGGGACCTGGCAATGATCGGGCTCGATCGGGTGCGCGGCTGGGTGGCTGCCGAGGATCTGGGCGAGGCCGGCGCGCTGGCGGCGCTGGAAGCGCCCATCGATGCCGTCGAGGCATACACCCGGGCGGAGCGCGGCGAAGTCGCGCTCCTGGACGTGCGCGGCCAGGCCGAGTGGGCAGCGGGGCACGTGCCGGACGACGTTTCCGCCCCGGTGCGGCACGTCCCGCTGGGCGATCTGCCCGACCGGCTCGAGGAGTTGCCGCGTGACCGACCGTTGCTCGTGTACTGCAAGTCGGGGTCGCGCTCGGCGATTGCCGTGAGTCTGCTCGCCGCGCACGGCTTCGCGGGCGCGCGCAACGTCGAAGATGGCTTCGATGCCTGGCAGTCGGCGGGCTGCCCGGTCCAGCGCGAAACCGGGCTTGCGGCGGCTACGTGAGGATAGGCAGCGTCTTCAGCGGCTCGTGCTGCCCACGCTGAACTGCTTCCACGGGAGCCGCGCGGCTCCGCAGGAGGGATGATGGAAGTCTTGCCTGTCGATCTCACGGCGCTGGTCGCCGTCGTCATGGGAACGCTCATGTTCCTGATCCCCATCGCGGGCTTCACGCTTCGCTTCGCCATCAAGCCGATCGCCGAGGCCATGGCCCGCATGCGCGAGGGCGGCAACGAGCGCGAGGCGCTGGCGCTCCTGGAGCGCCGCATGTCGCTGCTCGAGCAGGAGCTGCACGGACTGGGCGGCATGCGCGAGGATTTCGCGCGGCTGCTCGAGGAGGCGGAGTTCCAGCGCCAGCTCAGGGGGCCCGACCAGCCCTGATCGCAGCGCCCGCGCCCCTGGAAGGCGCCACGCCCTGCGGACGGCATTGCGCCGGGTGGGACGGGCGAAGATCGTGCAGCGTGGTGCAGTGGTGTCGGCCGCCCTGGCGGCTGACCGGATCGGCGGCGTGCCGGCCCCCGGCACATCGACAACGAAGACCGAGGAGAGCAGATGCTGGTCGTGACCACGCCGGGCGTGCCCGGGAAGGAGATCGTCGAGGTGTACGGCATGGTGAGCGGCGAGGCGATCCTCGGCGCCAATATCTTCAAGGACCTGTTCGCGAGCGTGCGCGACATCGTCGGCGGGCGCAGCGCGGCCTACGAGCAGGAGCTGCGCAAGGCGAAGGAGATCGCGATCCAGGAGATGGAGAACGAGGCGGCCGCGCTCGGCGGGAACGCGATCGTGGCGATGGACCTCGATTACGAGAGCCTGCAGATCGGCCGCGGCGGCAACATGCTGATGGTGAGCGCGAACGGCACCGCGGTGCGCTACCGGTGAGACGCCGGGCCGTCGTTCCCGATCCACTGCGGGTATCCTGCCACGTGAGCGAGCGCTGGCTGCAGCTCACGCCGAGAGCACAGTTCGATGCGCTCGGAGACGACGATCTGATCCACCTGGACGTCATGACGCTGGACGACGAAGCCCGACCCTACAAGCTGTGCGAGCTCGTGGTGGCGCGCGGCGACGTGCTGCGGGCCATTGCTGCGTACGGCGACCCGCCGGCGCCGCCGCGCACCCGCCCGCGCGCCCTGGAGCAGGAGGCCTGACATGGATCCGGGTCCGTGGATTCCCATCTTTGCGATCGCGGTCGGCGGCCTGGCCATCCTGGGACGCGTGATCGTGCAGCCGATCGTGCACGCGCTGATGAAGATGAACGAGCAGCGGCAGGCGGTCCCGCCCGTGGACGTGGCGCGCCTCGAGCAGCGCCTCGGCGCGCTCGAGGACCGGCTCGGCGGCATGGAGCGCTCCGTGGATCGCCTGCTCGAGGACCGCGATTTCTACCGCCAGCTCAACGCCGGCGAGCGGCCGCCCCGCTGATGCGCGCGGGCACGCCGCGCTCTCAGCGTGGCCTGCTGGAGCCTGAGCGCGGCGTTCCTCCGGGCGACCGCGTGTTCTGATGTCCGTGCCGGACGTGACCCCCGATCTGCCAGGCACCCACTGGCGCGTCACGCTCGCGCTGCTCGCGCGACTGCCCCAGGCGGCGCTCAGCCGCGGCTTCGGCGCGCTCGCCGACGTGCCGGTACCTCGGCCGCTGCGCCGGCGCGCCCTCGGTGCGGCCGCCCGCGCCCTCGGCATCGACCTGAGCGAGGCGGAGCTGCCGCTCCAGGAATACGGCTCGCTCAACCAGCTGTTCGTGCGACGCCTGCGTCCCGGGCTGCGCCCCGTCTCCCCGGATGAGGAGAGTCTCGCTTCGCCCGTGGACGGCTTGATCGGGCAGACCGGCCGCATCCGCAGGGGGGAGCTGCTGCAGGCAAAGGGACGGCGCTACACCGCGGCCGCGCTGCTCGCGGACGAGCGCGCCGCCGCACGCTACGAGGACGGCACGTTCATCACGATCTACCTGAGCCCGCGCCACTATCACCGCATTCACGCGCCCTGCAGCGGGGCAATCGTCGCGGCGCGCCACGTGCCGGGCGCGCTACTGCCCGTCAACGAGCCGGCGGTGCAGCACATCGCCGGTCTGTTCCCGCGCAACGAACGACTGATCGGCTACATCGAGGCACCGATCGGGCACACCGCCGTGGTCGCCATCGGCGCCTACAACGTAGGTCGGATCTCGGCTGCGTTCGACCCTGTCTGGCGGGATGCCGGGTGGGTGACGAACCGACGCGGCGCGGCGGGCGCGGAGCGCCGCTACCAGCCGCCGCTGCCGGTTCGCAAGGGCGAGGAGATCATGGCGTTCCACCTCGGCTCGACGATCGTGCTGCTGATCGACGCGGAGCTGCGGCTCGCGGGCACTATCGAGCCAGGCGCGGAGGTGCGCCTCGGTACCGAGATCGCGCGTCGGACCGGCTGAGCGAGCCGCGCCGCGGGAACAGCCGGGGGCGCGATGCGCACCGCCCCCGCAGGGCATCAGGGCTGCACCACGCCGCAGGCGATCCGGGCGCCTGCGTTCCCGGCGGGGTCGGTGCGCTCGTCGTCCGGGTCCGCGTGCACCACGATCGCCGCGCCATCCGCATCCAGCACGGCCCGCGCACCGTGCAGCGGCGCCCGCACCAGGGCGTCCACCGTCGCCGTGCCGCTGGCGTCGGCTTCGATGTTGGGCAAATCACCGGCATGACCACCACCGGGGGTCGCGCGCCCGTGCGGCACGCCTTCCGGATTGAAATGGCCGCCCGCCGACTGGAACGGTGGTTCGCAGAGACCAATCTCGTGCACGTGGATGGCGTGCACGCCGGGTGGCAGGTTCGTGAGCGTTCCGCGCACGCGGGTCGCATCGCCCGCCGGGATCAGGTCGAGCGTGCCCAGCAGCCGACCCTCGCCATCCATGACGCGCGCCCGGGCGGTCGGCTCCGGGGCGCTGCTCGCACAGGCCGCGAGCAGCAGGGTCAGCAACGTTCCCGCGATCTTCCATTCCATGGCTCGTCTCCCGGCTCGGTCCACCAGCAGCACCAGCAGAGGTCGTACACGCGTTGCGGGCCACGCTACGGCGAGAGCCGTGCCGATGCAACGCGCGATCCCGGTGCTCGGGAGAGCGCCGCTCGCCGGCAGGGCCAGCCGCAGGGGCGCCTCAGGCAGGAGCGGGTTGCGGACTTGCGACGGCCGCGTGAGTGCCAGCTACCGGAGCGGTCGAGCCACGTTCTCCCGGACCGTCAGGGCGGCGGCGAGCGTGTCCTGCGGCGCGGCCGCGCGTATCCTGGCGGCGCGCGTCGCCCTGTCGTCAGCCGTCGAGTGCGCTGGCGTCGAAGAGACGGATCTGCTCGGCCGCCCCGTGCGCCACCACGGCGCTGCAGTGCGACGGCCAGGGTTGGAGAGGCACCACTGTCCAGGTCTCGCCGCTGCCGTGCTCGCTCACCAGCTCGGCGGCGGCGCCCGGGTGAACGAACGGCAGCAGGTCGGGCGTGGAGAAGATCCCGCCGCCGACGGCCTTGACGTAGGCCTCGCGCTGCGTCCACGCCGCGTGGAAGGCATGCAGCCGCTCGGGCGCCGGCAGCGCGCGCAGGGCCAGGCGCGTGGCGGGGGCGAAGAGGCGGTCGAGGATCTGCGCCATGCGGGGTCGCTCGCGAACCCGCTCCAGGTCCACGCCGACGCGGCCATCCGCGAGCGCGATCAGCGCCCCCTCTGCGGTATGGGTCACGCTGAACTCTACCGGCCCGCCTCTGAGGGACGGCTTGCCGGTGGGGCCGTAGTCGAAGCGGAGGGCCGCGGGGTCCGTGCCCAGGTGACGCGCGAGGATGCGGCGCAGCGTGCCGCGAGTCACCATGAACGCGGCGCGGATGTCGGGATGCGCCGTGGCCTGGGCGCGCTCCCTCTCATCCTGCGAGAGCAGCGGCTCGAGGGCGACACTGCGCCGGGCGTCGGCTATACCCGCGACGCGCCAGACCACGATTTCCCCCGGGCCCAGCGGCCCGGGCACGCCTCCATCCGGCAGCCAGTTCATCATGCGCAGCATACCTCGCGGGGCTGGTTCGCGATGCTCGTCTTCATCCGCTGCCAGTGCTTTCCGATCCCGCTCGTTTCCCTCTGCGGGATACACCCGTGGAAGAGTGGCGATGCAGCATCCGCGATGCACGCAATGAATTTATTGCGCGTCAGGGCGCAGCACTTCATTTTGTTGCGCACCGGAGAGGTGCCAAGCCTAGCCGCGCTCTAGACAACCTTTGACGGAGACCCGTATGGCCAAGGCAAAGAAGGCAGCCAAGAAGTCGGCGAGGAAGAAGGCGCCGGCGAGGAAGACCGCGAAGAAGGCGGCGAAGAAGACCGCGAAGAAGACCGCCAGGAGGCCGACCGCGAAGCGGGCCGCCCCGAGGAAGACCGCGAAGCGCGCTGCCCCGAAGAAGGCCGCGAGGAAGGCCGCCCCGAAGAAGGCCGCGAAGAAAGCTGCTCCGAAGAAGGCCGCGAAGAAGACGACGAAGCGGGCCCCCAATCCTGCATTCATGAAGGCGATGACGCCGGACCCGGCGCTCGCGGCTGTGGTTGGCAACGAGCCGATGCCGCGGACCGAGGTCACCAAGAAGATCTGGGCCTACATCAAGCGGAAGGGCCTGCAGGATCCGAAGGAGCGTCGCATCATCAACGCCGACGACTCGCTGAAGAAGGTGTTCGACGGCAGGAGCCGGGTGAACATGTTCGAGATGACGAAGTACGTGAACAAGCACCTCGGCTGAGAGCAGAGTGCGGCCACAGGAGAGGGGCGTGCCCGTCGGGTGCGCCCCTCTTCGCTTTCGTCTGGCCCCGGGCATGCAACCGGGCCGGGGACCGCGTGGACAGGGCAGGGGGTGGGCGTGATCACCGAAGCACAGGTCAGGGAGCTGGAGCGACGGGTGGGCGCGGGGCGGCTGAGGCGGGACGTCCCGCTGGCGCCGTTCACCACGTTCCGCATCGGCGGGCCCGCCGACTGCTTCCTGCGCGCCCGCACCTCCGAGCAGCTGGCCGATGACGTACGGATCGCGCGCGAGCTGGAGGTGCCGCTGTTCCTGCTCGGCCTGGGCGCGAACATCCTGGTCGGTGATCGTGGCTTTCCCGGACTCGTCATCCGCTGCGAGGCGGGCGGCATCGAGCGCCTCGACGAACGGCGGGTACGGACCGGCAGCGGTATCGCGGTTTTTCCCGACCTCATCGTCGAGACGGTGCAGCAGGGCCTCGGCGGGCTCCACCACTACGTGGGGATTCCGAGCACGGTCGGTGGGGCGATCTGGCAGAACCTGCACTTTCTCTCGCCCCCGCCTGAGCGCAGCCGCACTTGTTTCATCGAGGAAGTGGTGGAGAGCTGCGAGCTGCTCTCCCCGGCTGGTGACGTCCGAACCGCGACCCGCGCCGAGCTCAGGTTCGGCTACGACTACAGCCTGCTCCATGAGAGCGGAGACATCGTGCTCTCGACGATCTTCCAGCTCGAGCCGGGGCCGGAGGAGGAGCTGCGCTTCGTGATGCGCGAGAACCTGAAATGGCGTGATGACCGCCACCCGGATCTGTGGCTCTACCCGAGCGCCGGGTCGATCTTCCGGAAGATCGAGGGCGTGGGCGCAGGGCGGCTGATCGACCAGTGTGGTCTGAAGGGACACATCGTGGGGGGCGCCCAGTTCTTCCACAAGCACGCCAACATCATCGTGAACCTGGGGGGGGCCAGGGCTGCCGACGTGCGTGCGCTGATCGCGCTGGCTCAGGCCACGGTGGCGCGCGAGCTGGGCTACGAGCTGGTTCCCGAGATCAGCTTCGTCGGGGAGTTCTAGGCGCGCAAATCAGCGGGCGGTGTGCGCGATCGTGGTGAGCCGCTCGACCACGAAGATCAGCGTCGTCAGCGGGGGCACGCCGAAATCCATGTTCCCGCTGCGCCCCCACGCGAGCTTGGGCGGAGCGACCAGCTGGCGGACGCCACCGACCCGCATCCCGACGATGCCCTCGTCGAACGCGCGGATCGCGAGGCCGAACCCGAGTGGCGAGATCTCGACGGTCTGGGTCGTGATCTCGGTCGCGTCCGGCAGCCAGGCGGTGTAGCGGACGCGCACGTTGGCGCCGACTTCCGCGGTGTCGCCCGCGCCGGGCTCCAAATCCTTCCAGTACAGGCCGGTGGAGCTCAAGGTCATGCTGCCGAGATCGACCTGCAGCTCGGCCGCGTAATCGATGTTCTCCGGGATCGCCCAGCGGTCATCCGGCTCGCTCGGGCTGGCGCAGGCGAGCAGCCCCAGCGCGAGCGCAGCCGCCACCAGTCTGATCTGCATGGGTCGGTTCCTTCAGGTGATCCGGGGAGTACCGTAGTAACAACGAGTCAGCCGCCCGGGATGCGACAGGCCCGCCGGACCGGAGTCCGGCGGGCCTGGTTGCCGCAGACCGGCCGATCAGGGAACGCGTGTCCGGCGCCCCACGACCGCCCGGTAGATCGCCAGCAGAATGATCGCGCCGATAATCGCTCCGATGAAGCCCATGAGGCCACCGGTCGCGAGCCCGAGTGCAGTGAACAGATACCCGCCCAGCAGCGCGCCGAGAATACCGAGTACGATGGTGATGATAATGCCGCCCGGATCGCGCCCGGGCATGATCAGCTTCGCGATCGCGCCGACGATCGCGCCCACCACGATCATCCAGATGAAATTCATGTCATCCCTCGCCTGGTGGCGGTGACTCGGCCCGCGTGCCGGGCCGCTGCCGGCTCCCGGTGCAAGCCCGGTGCCGGAAACGTGTGCCCCCGGCTAGTCCGCCGTCGCCTCGGAACGCGAGCCGGACTTGAGCAGGCGCCAGACCAGCCAGGCGATCAGCAATACCGGCAACAGCTTGAACAGCAGCGCGAAGATCGCGATCGTGCCGCCAATGATGAACGTCAGTACCTTGAGCGTAATCAGGCCGATGATTGCCAGGATGCCGCCCGTGACCAGCTTGCTCGACATTGTCCCGCTCCCGTTGAAGTTCCCGGCATACCCTACGCGGCGGAGCGGGGCGCGGATTCAGAGCAGGCT
Source organism: Longimicrobiales bacterium (assembly GCA_035461105.1). GTDB lineage: Bacteria > Gemmatimonadota > Gemmatimonadetes > Longimicrobiales > RSA9 > VEPF01. Next base: position 7,804 of record DATHVV010000023.1, read on the forward strand.
CCGGGGCCCGGGCGAGCGGGGGGCGCGACCGCCGCGGGCGGGTGCGGCCGTTGCCGGAGCGAGACCCGGCCGGCGTCGTGGGCGGTCTGCCCTGCTCTGCCTGCTGCTCTGCGCCGGATGCGCTTCGCCCCGGACACCGGCGGGGCCGTCCGGAGGCGAAGCGATGCGCCTCGCGCATGACGTGACGATCAGCCGTGATGAATGGGGCGTGCCGCACATCCATGGGCGGAGCGACGCGAGCGTGGCTTTCGGCGTCGCATACGCCATGGCGGAGGACAACTACTGGCAGATCGAGGAGGATTTCCTCGAGGACCTGGGACGCAGTGCCCAGTGGTACGGTGAGAGCCGGCTGGCGGCCGACCTGGTACGTGCCGCGTTTCGCGTCGAGAGCCTGGCGCGCGAGGAGTATGCGCGCGAGCCGCCCGAGCGGAGGCGGGTCTGGGACGCGTTCGCCCTCGGGCTGAACCACTACCTCGCGACGCATCCCGGGACGCTGCGGCGGATCATCGGCCGATACGATCCCTGGATGGTGTTCGCCCGCTACCGTGATGCGCACGCCGGGGATGTCATCGACGGTCTGCGCCTGGACATGATCGCGTCGCCGGATGGACACCCGGAGCCCCCCGGGCCGGCGGCGGTCGCGCCGGATACGGGTTCGGCAGCCTGGGCGGTGGCGCCGGCGCGCACCGCGGCCGGCCGGGCGCTCCTGATCGCGAGCCGCACGGCGCCGTTCTTCGGGCGTGGCCAGCTCTACGAGGTCCACCTGCACAGCGACGAGGGCTGGCACGTATCCGGTGTCGCGCGCCTCGGCACCCCGGTACCGAGCGCCGGTCACAACGAGCAGCTCGCCTGGACCCACACTCGCGGACTCACCGACCGCGCGGACGTCTTCCGGGTCGTGTTCGATCACCCGGAGGATTCCCTCGCGTACCGCCATGGCGACGAATGGCGTCGCGCCATCACCTGGACCGATACGCTGCTCGTGAACACGCCCGCCGGCGTGCAGGCGCAGGAGCACGGTTTCCTGCGCACACACCACGGCCCCCTGATCACGCGCCGCGGTGATACGGCTTACGTCGCAGCGATCGCCGGGCTGGAAGAGGGCGGTGCACTCGCGCAATGGTACGCGCTGGGACGGGCCACGTCGATCGACGCGTTCCGCAACGCCCTGGCGAGCGGCGCAGCCAGCGCGGTGGCGACGATGTACGCGGACGTCGCCGGCAACATCATGTACGTGGAGGCGGCGGCTCCCGGCCGGGCGGAGGGGCCGTCGCGCACCCGGCCGGTGAGCGGCAACGACCCGGCTTTCGAGTGGCAGGCCGCCGCCCCGCTCGACCAGCGG
>DATHVV010000024.1:0-20855 GCA_035461105.1 Longimicrobiales bacterium
GGGCGCGGGCGCCGGCGCGGCGGCCGGGGCGCAGGCCGCGGCGACCAGCAACAGGGCGGCGGCGGGGCCGATCCTCCTCCCGACCCCCTGGCTGGGGCTGTGATGCATGGGCGCGGTCGTTCCGGGTCGAGGGTGCGGGCCACGGCGCCGCCGGCGGCGTGGGCGCCGATGGCGGCCGTGCGCCGGATGGTCACCGGGCGGACTCCGGCGAGCGGCGAAAGATAGGGGCTCGGGGCAGGTCGCGCCCTCCGTGGGGCCGCCGACTCGCGGCGCCTGCAGTGTCCGGAAATGGGACGCCGAATCCCACGATCGGTCACCAGCGACGCCATACGACTCCCGAACATGCACGTAACTCATTGTTACTTACTGGGTTACGAAGCGCTCGCGCTGGCACGCTCCTCGCCTTGGGAGAGGGTGTCACGAGGCACTCGATCTCACATTCGCACGCTGGACGGTACGGTGGACATCCCCCGCGCTCCGCGCCCGAAGCGACACCGCTATCTGCTGATCGGTGGTGGCCTCGCGGCGCTCCTGCTCCTCACCTTCGGCCTGCGCAGCCTGGAGCCGCGCGCGCCCACGGTGAACATGGCCACGCAGTACACCGACACGGTCGCCCGCGGCCCGATGGTGCGCGAGGTGCGCGCGCCGGGCACGCTCGTGCCGGAGCGGATGGTCATCATCTCCGCGGTCACGGCCGGCCGCATCGAGGCGTTGCCGCTGCGTCCGGGGGCCGAGGTCGATGCGAACACCGTGATCGCGCGACTCACGAACCCGGACGTGGACCTCCAGCTCCTCGAGGCGCAGCGCCAGCTCGGCTCGGCGCAGGCCACGCTCATCACGCTCCGCTCGTCGCTCGCCCAGCAGCGGCTGCAGCAGGAGGGCGCGATCCGGCAGATGGAGACCGAGTACAACAACGCCGACCGCGAGCTGCGCATGTACGCGGCGCTCGAGGAGAAGAACCTGGCCGCGGCCAACGAGGTGGCGGCGGCGCGCGACCGGGCGCAGTCGCTGGCCAAGCGGCTCGAGTACGAGCGTGAGCAGCTGCAGGTGCTGGCGCGCTCGGTGGACGCGCAGATCGCGCAGGCCGAGCAGCAGGTGCACCAGATGGAGCGCATCGTGACGTTCAACCAGGAGCGCCAGGCGAGCATGAACGTCACGGCGGGCGAGCCGGGCGTGCTGCAGGAGCTGCCACTGGAGCTCGGCCAGTGGGTGGTGCCGGGCCAGCGCCTCGGCCGCGTCGCGCAGCCCGGGCGCCTCAAGGCGGAGCTCCGCGTGCCCGAGTCGCAGTCCAAGGACATCGCGGTCGGGCAGTCGGCGGCGATCGACACGCGCAACGGCGTCGTGGCCGGCCGCGTGATCCGCATCGACCCGATCGCCGTCACCGGCACGGTGCTGGTGGAGGTCGCGCTCGAGGGCGCGCTGCCGCAGGGCGCGCGCTCGGACATGAGCGTGGACGGCACGATCGAGATCGAGCGGCTGCCCGACGTGCTCTACGTGGGGCGCCCCGGCTACGGACAGCCGGAGAGCACGATCAGCCTGTTCCGGGTGGAGCCCGACGGCAGCCACGCCGTGCGGGTGCAGGTGCAGCTCGGGCGCGCCTCGGTGAGCACCATCGAGGTCCGCAACGGCCTGCAGGTCGGCGACCGCGTCATCATCTCCGACATGAGCGACTTCGACGAGGCGGACCGGGTGCGGTTGCAGCGATAGTCGAGAGGTCCTGAAGCAACCCGGCCCACCGTCCGTACTGTCCAACACCGGCAGCCGCACCGACGTCTCCCCACTCCCCACCGCCCGAGCCATGAGCGCCTACACGCCCGCCTCCGAGCAGTCGCAGCCCCGCCCCCTCATCCAGCTCCAGGGGATCAAGAAGATCTTCTACACCGACGAAGTCGAGACGCACGCGCTGGCCGACATCCACCTCGAGGTGCGCGAGGGGGAGTACCTGGCCATCGCCGGCCCCTCGGGCTGCGGCAAGACGACGCTGCTCTCGATCCTCGGCCTGCTCGACACGAGCACCGACGGCACCTACCTGCTCGACGGGCAGCCGGTGTCGGGGCTCTCGGCCGCCGACCGCGCGCGCGTCCGCAACCGGCAGATCGGCTTCATCTTCCAGGCGTTCAACCTGATCGGCGACCTGACCGTCTACGAGAACGTGGAGCTGCCGCTCACGTACCGCGGCATGTCGTCCTCGGAGCGCAAGGAGCGCGTGCACGCGGCGCTCGAGCGCGTCGGCATGTCGCACCGCACGAAGCACTACCCGTCGCAGCTCTCGGGCGGTCAGCAGCAGCGCGTCGCGGTGGCGCGCGCGATCGTCGGCAAGCCGCTCATCCTGCTGGCCGACGAGCCGACTGGTAACCTCGACTCGAAGAACGGCGAGGCGGTCATGGACCTGCTCAAGGAGCTGCACGACGACGGCGCCACCATCTGCATGGTGACGCACGATCCGCGTTACGCGCGACACGCCGAGCGCTCGATCCACCTGTTCGACGGCCAGGTCGTGCGCGACGAGGACTCGCAGAAGGCGCACGAGCTCGAGGAGAGCGGCTTCGAGGTGCACGAGTCGCACTGAGCCTGGCGCTCACCGGAGCATCCGGCGAACGGGCGGGCCGCTTCTGGCGGCCTGCCCGTTTTCGCTTCGGCTCACGGCCCGCGTTCCCGCGGCGCACGCGCTTCGCATCGCGACGCCCACCCCAGCCCCCTCTCGACCACGACCGCCAGGAGCATGGCATGCAGATGCTGCTCGATCGGGATCCTCGGGGCTGATCGCGTTCACCGTCACGATGCGCGTCCGCGTGCAGCGCCCCGTTTCGAACACGGGACGGGGCGTCCCGGGCCCGGGCCCGCAGGCGGCCGCACCACCTCCGCAGCCAGGCTGGATGCGCCTGTCTCCCAACGAATAGCTGCCCTGGTACGAGCGGCACGGTTCTCTCCTCTGAGGCCCCGGGAATGCGCCCCCCGGGAGCGCTTCCGGCGCCATTCAGGCGCGCAGGCAGAATCGCAGTAGAGGGAGGCTGGAGCATGGATCGTCTCGTGTCCGACCTGAGGTATGGCTGGCGCGCGCTGCGCCGGCGTCCCGGGTTCACTACCGTAGCGCTGCTGATGCTGGCGCTCGGCATCGGGGTGAACACGGCGATCTTCAGCGTCGTGAACGGCGTCCTGCTCGAGCCGCTGCCGTACGCGGCGCCGGAGCGGCTGGTGGAGGTGACGCACCTGAACCCCCGCGAGCCGCTGGGCAGCGGCCGGTTCTCGCCGGTGGACTTCGAGGACCTGCGGCGCGAGTCCCCGCAGTTCGAGTCGGTTTCGGGTTACTTCTACATGCCGAACCTCGGCATGCTGACGGTGACCGGCGACGGCGAGCCGGCGCGTCTGCAGGCGGCATCGGTGGACGGCCTCTTCTTCCGCACGCTCGGCATGGCGCCGCTGCTCGGCCGCTGGATCGACGCGGAGCACGACAATCTCGGCCGCTCGCGAGTGGTGGTGCTGAGCGAGTCGCTGTGGCGCACGCGCTACGGCGCCCGGCCGGACATGGTCGGCCGCACGATCCAGCTCGAGGGGGGATCGTGGCAGGTGCTCGGGGTCATGCCGCAGCGCTTCCAGTACCCGGGGCGCGACGTGCAGGCCTGGGTTCCGGTTTCGCGGCTCGATGAGGGCGACATGGGGCCGTTCACGCGCGGCAACCGGTGGCTGTCGGTGGTTGCGCGGCTGCGGCCGGCAACCACGGTGGAGGCGGCCGAGGCCCAGACGGGTGCGCTGCTCGGCCGGCTGGCCGAGCAGTTCCCGGAGACCAACCAGCACTGGACGCGGGCGCAGCTGACTCCGCTGCACGAGGAGGTCACGGCCGCCGCGCGCACGCCGCTGCTCGTGCTGCTCGGCGCGGTCGGGCTGGTGCTGCTGATCGCGAGCGCGAACCTGGCCAACCTGCTGCTGGCGCGCGCCTCCGGACGCAGCCGCGAGCTGGCCGTGCGCGCCGCACTGGGCGCCGGGCGCCGGCGCTTGGGCGCGCAGATCGTTGTCGAGAACCTGATGCTGGCGGGGATCGGCGGCGTGCTCGGCGTGCTGCTGTCGGTCTGGGGCGTCGACCTGATCGTGGCGTTCGCGGGCGCGCAGCTGCCCCGTCCGGACGAGGTGGTGGTCGACGCGCGCGTGCTCGCGTTCGGGCTTGGCGCGACCCTGCTCGCCGGGCTGCTCGCGAGCGTGCTGCCGGCGCTGCGCGCGAGCGCGGCGCAGCCGTTCGATGCGTTGCGCGAGGGCGCCCGCGGCGGCACCGGCGCATCCCGTCAGCGCACGCGCGCGCTGCTGGTGGTCGGCGAGACCGCGATCGCGGTCGTGCTGCTGACCGGCTCGGTGCTGATGCTGCGCAGCGTGTGGCAGCTGATGCGCGTGGACCCCGGCTTCGCCGCCGCCGGTGTGATCGCGCTCAACGTGACGGTGCCCGGCCACCGATTCGATGACACGGAAGGACTCATCGCGTACCGCGACGGTCTGCTCGCGCGCCTCCGCGACCTGCCCGGCGTGATCGCGGCAGGCGGCACGAAGACGGCTCCGCTCGCCGCCGGCGGCGAGCCGTTCCGGGGGTTCACCGCGCGGGACGCGACCGGCGCGTCGATTCCTTTCGAGCCGGAAGGCGGCGCGTTTCTGGTCTCCCCGGACTACTTCCGCGCTCTCGGGACTCGCCTGGTCGCGGGGCGAGAGTTCAGGCAGGAGGATCCGGCCGGCGACGTCTTGCCACTGATCGTCAACCAGGCCGCGGCGCGACGCTACTGGCCGGACCGCAGCCCGATCGGCGAGCCCGTGCAGGCGGGTGATCTGCGACTCGAGGTGGTCGGGGTCGCGCAGGATGTACGCACCGAGGGGCTCGCCCGCGAGGCGCCGCCCGCGATGTACGTGCTCTGGGCGATCGCGCCGCGCACCGCGCTGCACGTCTTCCTGCGCACCGCGTCCGACCCCGCGACCCTGCTGCCGGCCGTGCGTGCGGCTGTCCGCGAGTACGACGCCGAGCTGCCCATCGGATCGCTGCAGCCGCTCACGCAGATGGTGTCGGCGGACGTCGCGCAGCCCCGTTTCCTGGCGACGCTGCTCGGCGCGTTCGCGGCCGTGGCGGTGCTGCTCGCCGCCCTGGGCATCTATGGCGTGATCGCCTATGCGGTGACGCTGCGCGCGCACGAGATCGGCATCCGCATGGCGCTCGGCGCGCTCCGCGCCAGCGTCGTCCGCATGGTCATCGGACAGGCCCTGCGGCTGGCCGGTCTCGGCATCGCCGCGGGGCTGCTCGGGGCGCTCTGGGCGAGCCGTGCGCTCACGGGACTGTTGCACGGCGTATCGACGACGGACCCGATCACGTTCGTGCTCGTGCCCACCGTGCTCGTCGCGGTCGCGGCCCTGGCCGCGGCCGTGCCGGCGGTGCGCGCGGCGCGCGTCGATCCGATGGTGGCGTTCCGCAACGAATGATCGAGCGTCGTCGCGAGGTGCGGCGGCCCGGTGAACCCAGGGAGGACGAGGTGATGGAGCGGCTGCGTTCCGACATTGCATTCGCGTTGCGCCTGATGCGCAAGCGGCCGGCATTCACGGCCCTGGTAGTGGCCACGCTCGCGATCGGTATCGGCGCGAACACCGCCATCTTCACGCTCGCGGACGCGACACTGCTGCGGCCACTGCCGTACGCGAACGCCGCGGAGCTGGACATGGTCTCGCTGTCCATCCCGGCGAAGGGCGACCAGCCGGCCGTGTCCGACATGCCGTGGTCCTACCCCAAGTTCATGACGTTCCGCGAGATCGACCGCGCCTACGCCTCGTCCGCCGGCGTGACCACCATGCAGCTCACGCTGAGCGGGGAGGGGGCTCCCGAGCGCGTCCCTGCCGAGGCGGTGTCGGAGAACTACTTCGAGACGCTCGGCGTGAAGCCGGTGCTGGGCCGCTTCTTCACCGGTTCCGAGCCGTACGCGCCCGGGGCCGCACCCTACGCCGTGATCGGCGAGGGGCTGTGGCAGGCACGCTTCGGCGCTCAACCCGACGCGCTCGGCCGGACCCTCGTACTCGACGGCGTTACCATCACCGTGATCGGCGTCGCACCCGCCGGCTTCCGCGGCATCGGCGGCGAGGCGGAGCTGTGGCTGCCGTTCGCGATGGCCACGGTGTTCATTTACCCGGAGATCCTGGAGGCGGACGGCAACCACTGGTTCGAGGTGGTCGCACGCCGGAAGCCGGGCGCGACCACGGCGAGTGTGGCCAGCCAGGTCGCGCAGGCGGGCAGCATGGTGGCGCAGAGCCATCCCGGCGGCAACGACTGGTCGGCCGTGAACGTGCCGGTCCGGAGCGCGCGCCAGGACCCGGTCGTGCGCCGGTCGCTGCTCGTGCTGCTCGGCGCCGTCACCGCGGTGCTGCTGATCGCGTGCGTGAACGTGGCCAACCTGCTGCTGGCGCGGGCCACGCAGCGCTCGCGCGAGGTGGCGGTGCGGCGCGCGCTCGGCGCCACCCGCGGCCAGCTGCTCGCGCAGCTGCTCACCGAGAGTCTGGTGCTCTCGGCCGCGGGCCTCGCGGCAGGGCTGGTGATCGCGCTCTGGGGCATCGACCTGCTCGCCACGCTCTCGCCCGAGCGGACTGCGGCGTTCGGCATCCAGGGCGGCGAGATGCTCGAGCTGCAGAACCTCGGGCTGAACACGCGCGTGCTGCTTTATGCCGGCTTCATCACGGTGCTCACGGCCGGGCTGTTCGGGCTGGCGCCCGCCATCCAGATGGTGCGCAGCCAGGCGACGGTGCTCCGCGAGGCGGCGCACGGCAAGCCACCGCGCGGAGCGCTGCGCTGGCTGCACGGCGGGCGCGGCGCGCTCGTCATCACCGAGATCGCGCTCGCGCTCGTGCTGCTCACCGGCGCGACCCTCATGGTGCGCAGCTTCTCGAAGCTGCGCGCGGTCGACCTGGGCTTCGATCCGCAGGGCGTGCTCACGTTCGCGATCGATCCGCCCGCGAACGCCTACCCGGGCGACCAGTCGCGGCTGCTCCAGGAGCGGCTCATCGCGCGACTCTCGGATCTGCCCGGCGTACAGGGCGTCGGCGCCGATCGCTGCCCGCCGCTGCGCAGCTGCATGATCTCGGTCGTGACCCGCGCCGGCGAGCGTACCTGGGAGTTCGGCCCGGGCACGCCCGGCGACGCCCCCCGCATTGGCCTGCACGCCGCCACCCCGCAGTACTTCGAGACGCTGCGCATCCCGGTGCTGCGCGGTCGCGTGTTCGGGCTGCAGGACCGGGAGGGTACGCCGCGCGTGGTCGTGATCAACGAGGGCGCGGCCGCCCGGCTGTTCCCCGGACAGGATCCGATCGGGCAGCGGATCAGCGTGGCTGCGGCCTACTGGAACGGTGGCGAGGAGACCGCGGAGATCGTGGGCGTCGTCGCCAACGTGAAGTACTCCGCGCCGGACCAGGAAGGGGACGCGCTCCAGGTCTACGCGCCCGCGCTGCAGTGGAGCACGCGGGGCACCACGTTCATGGTGCGCACCGCCGGCGCGCCCGAGGCGCTGGTGCCCGCGCTGCGCGCGGCCGTGCTCGCGGAAGCGCCCGATGTGCCGGTCTACAGCGTCAAGACCATGACCGAGCTGGCCGCGGATGCGACCGCCAAATCGCGCTTCGCGACCATGCTGCTCGGCATCTTCGCAATCGCGTCGCTGGTGCTCGCCGCGGTCGGCATCTACGGCGTGATGTCGTTCGCGGTCGCGCAGCGTACCCGCGAGCTGGGTGTGCGCATGGCGCTCGGCGCGCGCTCCGGCACGCTGCTGCGGCTGGTACTGGCACAGGGGGCCGCGCTGCTCGCCGCCGGTACCGTGCTCGGACTGCTGGGGGCGCTGCTCACCACGCACGTGCTGCGCGGCCTGCTCTTCGGCGTCCAGCCGACCGACCTGCTGACCTTCGTGATCGGCGTCGCCACGCTCTCGGCCGTCGCGCTCACGGCCGTGCTGGTCCCCGCGCTGCGCGCCATGCGCAACGATCCGATGGCCGCGCTCCGCTACGAGTGATTGACGTGCGCGCATGGCCCGCCTAGCATTGCGGCGGCGATGTGACGGCCCCGGTGACGCCGGGGCCGTTCTCGTTACCCGCGCGGGGGCGCCGTGCTCGACACCCTGTTCGACCGCTTCGCCGGGTTCATCCCGGACGAGGGCACGTTGCTCGTGCTGGCACCGCTCGCACTGGCGTACGGTGCCGCGGCGGCCTGGCTCGTGGCCCGTCTCCACGACCGCCGCGGGGTGCGCACGCCGTACACGCGCAAGATCTTCCACTTCGCGATCTTCACCGCGGCGACGTTGGTGCAGATCGCGTGGGGCCTGCCCGGGGTCACCGTGTTCGGCGCCGTCGTCTCGCTGGTCGTGCTCTACACGGTCGCGCGCGGCAACGACCACCCCGCGTACGAGGCACTGGCCCGGCCGACCGACGCGCCGCACCGTCGCCGCTTCGTGCTCGTGCCACTGCTCACCACGGCACTCGGCGGCGGCATCGCCAACCTCGCCTTCCCCGGCTTCGCCTGGGTCGGCTACCTGGTCTGCGGCTGGGGTGACGCCGTCGGCGAGCCGGTCGGCACCCGCTGGGGACGGCACCGCTACCCCGTGCCCTCCATGGCCGGCGTGCCCGCCACCCGCAGCCTGGAAGGCAGCGCCGCGGTGCTGGTGGTCGGCGCGCTCGCCGCGTTCCTCGGCCTCCTCGCCACCGGCCGCGACCCGCTTCACGCCGGCACCATGGCGCTCGCGGCGGGCGCCGCCGGCGCGGCCGTCGAGGCGTTCAGCACCCACGGCCTCGACAACCTCACCGTGCAGGTCGCGGCCTCGGCAGCCGCGTGGTGGATCGGCGGCTGAGTCGCCACTGGTCTCCGCCCGGGGGCTGTCCCATTTTCGAACACCCGTGCCGAATCACCCGCAGTGAAGACGAGACATGGCCGAGCCATCGCGGAAGATCCTGATCGCGGACGACCAGCCGGACGTGCTGGAGGCGCTGCGGTTCCTGCTCAAGCCGGAGGGCTTTACGGTCGACACGGCCGCATCGCCGGCCGGCATCCTGGAGGCCGTCGAGGCGCGCGACTACGACCTGGTGGTGATGGACCTGAATTACACGCGCGACACGACCTCCGGGCGGGAGGGTCTGGACGTGCTCTCGAAGCTGCGCGAGCTGGACGCGACGCTGCCGATCGTGGTCATGACCGCGTGGGGCAGCGTGAGCAGTGCGGTGGAAGCGATGCGGCGTGGGGCGCGCGACTACGTCGAGAAGCCGTGGGACAACAACCGGCTGGTGTCGCTGGTGCGCACCCACGTGGAGCTGGGGCGCGCGCTCCGCGAGAGCGAGCGGCTGGGCGCCGAGAACCGGATGCTGCGCAAGGATGGCGTGCAGGACCTGATCGCGACCGCGAAGTCGATGCTGCCGGTGCTCACGTTGCTGGAGCGCGTCGGCCCGTCGGAGGCGAACGTGCTGGTAACGGGCGAGCACGGCACCGGCAAGGAGATCGTCGCACGCACGCTGCACGGCATGTCGCCGCGCCAGGAGAAGCCGCTCGTGATCGTGAACGCGGGCGGCCTCTCGGAGGGCGTGTTCGAAAGCGAGCTGTTCGGCCACGTCAAGGGTGCGTTCACGGACGCGAAGACGGATCGAGTCGGCTACTTCGAGCTGGCCGACGGCGGCACGCTGTTCCTCGACGAGATCGGCAACATGCCGCCCAAGCAGCAGGCCAAGCTGCTGCGCGTGCTCCAGACCGGCGAGTTCCAGCGGGTCGGCTCGTCAAAGACGAAGAACGTCAACGTGCGCGTAATCTCGGCCACGAACGTCGACATCATGAACGAGGTGGCGGAGGGCCGCTTCCGCGAGGACCTGCTCTACCGGCTCAACACGGTGCAGATCCATCTGCCGCCGCTGCGCGACCGCGCCGAGGATATCCCGATCCTGGCGCAGCACTTCCTGAAGCGGCAGGCCTCACGCTACGGCAAGCGCATCACCGGTCTCGACCGCGAAGCGCTCGCCGCCATGATCGAGTACGCCTGGCCCGGCAACGTGCGCGAGCTCGAGCACGTGATCGAGCGCGCCGTGCTGATGGCCCAGGGCAGCCAGATCCGCAGCGAGGACCTCGGCCTGCGCGGCCGCCCCGATGGCAGCGCGCGGCTCGAGGAGATGACGCTCGAGGATGCCGAGAAGTACCTGATCCGCAAGGCGCTCGGCCGCTCCCAGAGCAACGTGAGCCGCGCCGCCGAGATGCTCGGGCTCTCGCGCAGCGCCCTCTACCGGCGGCTGCAGCAGTACGGGATCGAGCCTTGAACGGCAGGGATAGGGGTAGGGATAGGGACAGGGATAGGGGAATGAGGGTGTGGCTGCAGAGCTGGTCGGACGAACGGCGCTACGTGTGGGCGCTCGTACTGCCCGCATCCCCGACCCGTCGTTCCCTGTCCCTATCCCAATCCCTATCCCTCCCCAGCAGGGGCCGAGGCGCCGCATGATCACCATCCGCCGCCCGGCGCTGCCCCGACTGCGAATGCCATTCGAGACCCGCGTGCTGCTGCTCGCGCTCGCGGCCGGGCTGCCGGGGAGCATTGTGGGATTCGTCGTGCTGGTGATCGAGGATTACAGTGCGAAGGTGCAGTGGACGTTCGGGTTGCTGGTGGTGCTGTTCTGGTGGGGCTTCGCGCTGGCGCTGCGCGAGCGCGTGATCCGGCCGCTGCAGACCCTCTCCAACCTGCTCGCGGCGCTGCTCGAGGGCGACTACTCGATCCGGTCGCGCGGCGCGACGGCCGATGATGCGCTCGGCCTGGCGATGCTGGAGGTGAACGCGCTCGGCGAGACGCTGCGCGAGCAGCGGCTGGGGGCGATGGAAGCGGGCGCAGTGCTGCGCACGGTGATGGACGAGATCGACGTCGCGGTGTTCGCGTTCGACCAGGAGACGCGCCTGCGGCTGGTGAACCGGGCGGGCGAGCGGCTGCTCGGCCAGCCGACGGAACGGCTGCGCGGCGGTACGGCGGACAGCCTGGGGCTGGGCACGGTGCTGGGTGCGGAGCGGCGTATCATCAATGCCCGGTTCCCGGGTGGCAAGGGGCGCTGGGAGGTGCGGCGCTCTACGTTCCGGCAGGGCGGCATCCCGCATACCCTGCTGGTGATGGCGGACGTGAGCCAGACGCTGCGCGAGGAGGAGCTGCAGGCGTGGCAGCGGCTGATCCGCGTGCTCTCGCACGAGATCAACAACTCGCTCGCGCCCATCAAGTCGATCGCCGGCAGCCTGATCGCGCTGCTGCAGCGCGCGGAGCGCGCGCCCGATGCGGACGAGGACCTGGTGCGCGGTCTCAACATCATCGCCGGGCGCTCGGACGCGCTGCAGCGCTTCATGGCCTCCTACGCGCGCCTCGCGCGCCTGCCCGCGCCGCGCCTCGAGCCGCTCGGCGTGCGCGACTGGGTGGAGCGCGTGGTCGGCCTGGAGACGCGGCTCCCGGTCGGCCTGGAGCGGGGTCCCGAGCTGACCATCCGCGCGGACGGGGACCAGCTCGACCAGCTGCTCATCAACCTGGTTCGCAATGCCGTCGATGCCGCGCTCGAGACGGGCGGTGGGGTCACCGTCGGCTGGGCGCAGGACAACGGACAGGTCGCGGTGTGGGTGCGCGACGACGGACCGGGTCTCTCCGATACCGCCAACCTGTTCGTGCCTTTTTTCACGACCAAGCCGCAGGGGTCGGGCATCGGCCTGGCGCTCTGCCGCCAGATCACCGAGGCGCACAAGGGCACGCTCACGGTCGAGAACCGGCGCGGTACGCGCGGCGTCGAGGCACGGCTCCGACTGCCGATCTCCTGAGCCTCCGTCGGGTCCGGATCGGCGCGATCCGGAACACGGCGTGTCCCGACCCGTGGTGCGGCCCGGGACGCCCGGCCTCCCCTCGGCCCCCGACCCGTCGCGTCAACCCCAAATCAATTCGACACTTCGGTCATGCGGCGCTGGCGGGCACGGGCATTGTGTCTCAGAGGGCCGCTGACATGGTCGTACGGGCTCGTCGCTTCCCGCCTCTCTCCCCGCTGGCGAGGCCATGGGTCGGTGCCCGAAGGAGGGCAAACGGCGCACGTGATGACGCGTGCGTCGGCCGATATCGCTCGACCGCACGACGCGGTGCGGTCAGTGCCGGACGCGATCCGGCGCTGCGATGTCCTGTCCTCCCTCCGGCCCCGATCGAGGGCACTGGCCACCCTTCCGAAAACGGCACCCCGGTCGCGAGGCCGGTCCGCAAAGCCGCGAGTCTCCGGAGGAGACAGTCGGGCTACCGAAGCAAGGGCGTTACCGGAGCGTGCTTCCGGCAACCGCTATCTGGAGCTTCATCATGACAGGGCGTTACGTGATGGACTGCACGATCGTTCCGGCCGTCACTCTGCCGAGCGCCGCGCCGACGCAGCCCAACGGCGCTCCGGTCACGGGCGCTCGCCGCCTGGTCCTCGACAACGCGTCTCAGCACCAGGCCGGCTGGTTCACCGTGTGCTTCGCGCTGCGCGGCAACCCGATCGGCTGCTTCGGCTTCGACGTCCAGTAGCCACCGGCAGCGGGAACCAGGGCGCATCGGGGCGGCTCCCACCCGCCCGGCGCCGGAGGGCTCTCCCCCGGTGCCGCGCGGCCCGCTCTCCTGGTTCCCGACCTGCCCGGCGGCCGAAGGGTCAGCAGGAGACCCCCGCGCCGTTCCGTCCTGCCGGCTTCAAACCCGGACCGTTCCGCCGGTATCTTATCAGCGTGCAACTCCCGGCCTTCATGGAAGCCGACATCGAGACGCTGGCCGCACGGGCGGCCGCCGGCGATCGACCGGCGTTCGACGCGCTCTACGAGCGCTGCGTCGGGCGGGTTTACGCGATCTGCCTGCGCATGAGCGCGGACGCCGGCGAGGCGGAGCGGCTGACGCAGGACGTGTTCGTACGCGTGTGGCGCAAGCTGGGGAGCTTCCGGGCGGAGAGCCGGTTCACCACCTGGCTGCACCGACTCGCCGTCAACGAGGTGCTGCAGTCGCGCCGCTCCGACCAGCGCCGGCTGCGGCGCGTGGAGCCCACCGACGACGAGGTGCTGCTGCGCGCCCCCGGCCGGGCCGAAGTGCCGGGACTGCGGCTGGACCTGGAGCGGGCGATCGCGCAGCTCCCGCCGGGGGCGCGTCACGTGCTCGTGCTCTTCGACATCGAGGGGTACAGCCAGGAGGAGATCGGCCGCATGCTGGGCATTGCGGTCGGGACCGTGAAGGCGCAGCTGCACCGCGCGCGCCGCCTGCTGCGCGCGCGCCTGGAGAGACCGGAGGCATGATGCACCATCCGCACGAGGAACGGCTGCAGGATTACGTCGACGACCTGCTCTGCGGGGAAGAGCGCGCCGAGCTGGAGGGCCACCTGGCCGCCTGCGCAGCATGCGCCGAGGAGATCCGGCGCACGCGTGAGCTGCAGCACGCCTTGCGCGAGCTGCCGCGCGAGCTGGCCGCGCCGGCCGGGTTGCGCGCCGCGATCAACGCGCGCATCGACGAGCAGCCGCTGCGCGAAGCGCCTGCCGATGCCGGGATGGCGCCGCCTGAAGCCGGGCGCCGGGCGATCGGCGGCGGCGCGCCCGAACGACGGGTTCCGTTGCTGGACCGCCCGCTGCGCGCGCTCCGGCCCGCGCTCGCGGCCGCGGCCCTCCTGCTCGTCGCGCTTTCGACGGCGCTCACGCTGCTGCTCGTACGGGAGAGCGGCCCCGCGGTCGCGACCGTGCCCGCCGCCGGGACGCCGCGTATGCTGCTGGCCGTGGAGCGGCCCTACCAGCGGGAGGCCGACCAGCTGAACGCGGTGCTGACCGCCGGCCGCGAGGTGCTGGCGCCCGGAACGGTGCGCATCCTGGAGGAGAACCTGCGCGTGATCGATGCCGCGCTCGGCGAAGCCCGCGAAGCGCTGCGCGAGGATCCCGGCAACGCCGCGGTGCTGGCCCTGCTGCGCGCCACCCACGAACGGCGCCTCGACCTGCTGCGGCAGGCGACGCGCTGGTCGCAGGGGACGTGATCATGCGTCGCGCTCCGCTCCTCCTCGGGTTCGTCGCTCTCCTCGCCGGCGTGCCCGCCGCCGCGCAGCGCCCGCTGGACGAGCGCCGCGCCGCGTCACCGGACGGCGCGATCCGCATCCACAACCTGGCCGGCTCGGTCCGGGTGATCGGCTGGGACCGCGACACGATCGCGGTGCGCGGCACGGTGCGCGAGAGCGGTGAGCCGTTCGTGCTGCACGTCGCCGGCAGCAACGCCAAGCTGGGGGTCTGGCCCGGGTCCGGCGAGGCGCTGCCCTCGGAGCTGGAGGTGCGCGTACCGCGCCGCAGCCGCGTCTGGGTCAAGACCGAGTCCGCCGACGTAAGCATCGACGGCGTGACCGGCGCCGTGGACGTGTCCTCCGTGAGCGGCGGCATCGAGGTGCGCGGCGCGCCCGGTGAAGTCTTCGTCGAATCCATGGCGGGGGCGATCGACGTCGCCGTGGACGCACGCGTGCTGCGGGCGCGCACGGCGGGCGCCGATATCGTCGTGCAGGGCCGCATCACGGACGCGCAGGTGCTCAGCGTGAGCGGCGCGGTGATGGTCGAGAACAAGCAGGTCGAGCGCGGCCGCTTCGAGTCCGTGGACGGTTCCGTCCGCTACCGCGGCGGGGTCGCGCGCGCCAGCAGCGTGGAGTTCATCACGCACAGCGGCGACATCGACGTCGCCCTGCTGCGCGGGGTGAGCGCGCGGGTCACGGTCAGCTCGTTCCAGGGGGAGGTCGAGAGCCTGCTGCAGGGCAAGCTCGTGCAGAGCGGCGGAAAGGGGAACCGGCAGTACGCGCAGACGCTCGGCGATGGCGGCGCCGATGTCGTGATCCGCACCTTCAAGGGCCGCGTGCGCCTCGGCTATTGGTAAGCGCCGGGCTCAGCGCCGCTCCTCGGCCGGCAATGGCAGCCACACGGTGAAACGGCAACCGGTGCGCTCGCCGCTCTCCAGCGTCAGGTCCCCGCCCAGCAGACGGGCCATGCGTCGCGCGATCGGCAGCCGGAACCCCGGCGCGACGGCGAGCGCATCGGCGCGCGCGGCATCATCGAAAACCGTGTCCGCGTCGCGCAGCCCCGGCCCGTCGTCGGCGATGTCGATGCAGAGCCACACCTGGGGATCGCGCGCGCGCCGGCCCGGCTGCGTGCGCACCGCGATCTCGATGTGGCCGTCGCTCGGCGTGTAGCGCACCGCATTCGAGAGCAGCGTGTCGAGCACGCGGCGCAGCAGGTCGATGTCCGTGTGCACGCGGGGCAGGGCCTCCTCGGTGCGCACCGCGAGGGTTACGCCCGCGGCCCCGTTCGCCAGCTCGTAGTCGCGCGACATGCCGCGCACTACCGCCGCCGCGTCGACCGGCACCAGCTCCACCGGCATGCGTCCGGTCTCGATCCGGCCGAGATCGAGCAGCTCCTGCATCAGGCGCACGCCCGCCTCGATGTTGCGCCCGCTCGCGGCCACGAACTCGCGCTGCCGCTCGTTGAGCGCCGATTCCGACTCGATCAGCTGAGTGTACGCCCGCGCCGCGCCCAGCACCTCCTTGAGGTGGTGGACGACGCCGCTCGTGATCCGGTAGCGTCGCTCCGCCGCCGCCGCCGTCGAGTTCTCCAGCTCGCGCGCCAGCGCCAGGTTGCGGAGCGCCAGCGCACCGGTGACCGCGAGCATCTCGAGCTGGCCGGGAATGGCGGGGTTGAGCGCGACCGAGGTGGGTACGTCCAGGCAGACGATGTGACCGGCGAGCCGCTCGTCCAGCTCCAGCGCCAGGACGAAACCGGACGCGCCGCGCGCGCGGGGGCCGAACCCGCACGGCGGCGCGTCCGGACCGATCGCAGCGACGACTTCCACTACGTCGGGCTCCGGCGTGATCCGCTCCATGAACGCCGAGCGTGCCCCGACCAGGTTCGCGGCTGCGGCCGTGATGCGGTCGAGCATGCTCGTGTCCGAGTCGGCCACGAGCTGCGGTGCGCGCCGCGCCGCAGCGTCGTTCGTCGGGTGCAGCTGGATCATGGCACGTTCGCGCCTCCGCCCGCTCTCTCGCACACGCCGGACCCGAGTGCCCGCTGGGCGCCGATCGTTGGGGCACAGCCATTTCCCGCTCGACGCCCGGCCGGCTCGCGATCGCGGCGGGACTTTTTGTAGCGGGCGCGCGAAAATTCTTGCCCGAATGTTCCTGGCCGGAGCTGCGCCCGCGCGAGCGGCGCGTTCAAACCCGGGCGTGCAGCGCGGCATCCCATCACTCGAAGCGCCGGCGCCGCCACGAACTCACTCGATCCCGGAGGCAGAAGATGATGACCCGAATCCTGACCTGCACGCTGCTCTGCGGTCTGCTGGCGACGCCCGCGCTCGCGGGGCCGCCGTGGATCTCCATCGAGTACCCGGCCAACCCGCACCATCCCTCCACGCGTGGCGCGGCGCTGCTCGTGCGCGCCTATCATCACAGCACGTCGATCGCGGTGCCGGTACGCGGCACGCTGGAGGGCATCGTGGACGGAAAGCGCAGGTCCGTGCCGCTCGACGTGCGTGCCACCAACCTGACCGGGGTGTACGCGGTGCGCTCGGCGCTGCCGACCGATGGCACGTGGGTGCTCGCGATCCAGCTGACCGAGGGGCAGAAGGCGCACGCGGGGGCGCTGGTCACACTCGACGCGCGCGGTCGCATCGCCCACGTCGAGGTACCGAGCAACCGCACCCGGGACGGCTGGACCGTGCCGCGCGCGCTCACCGGCCGCGACATCGACGACGCGCTGCGCTCGGCGCGCATCGCGAACGCCGAGACGAACGCGCGCGCCCCGGGCACGGCCCTGGCCGGACTGCTGCTCGTGCCCCTGCTGCTCGGTGCGGGACAGCTCCGCCGCCGCCTCGGCCAGGCGCGCGTGGCGTGAGCACGGTGGTACCGCAGCGCGGGGACGTCGCATGAAACGAAAGAGCGCCCGGAGCTCGTGCTCCGGGCGCTCTTTCATCGGCCACGTCGGGACGCTTCAGCCGGCCGGCTTGCCGAGCGGCTCGGTGCTGCCCGAGGCCGGGCGCACCGGGCTCCCCAGGGGCTTTTCGGCCGGTGCCGGGGAGCCGCCGGCTTCGACGGGCTCGCCCAGCGGCTGGCCGAGCGGCTGCCCGGCCGGCTGGCGGGCCAGTCGCGGCGGCGGCGCGCTCTGGCCGCGATCCTCGCCGGCCAGCTGGTAGTAGCCGCCCTGCGCCACGCTCATGAACGGCACGCGGCGCTCTCGCTCGAAGAAGTCGAACCCCGGCTTCATGCTGCGCCACAGCGCGACGTGCGCCGGGCGCGTGGCGAACGCGCTCGCGAGCCGCGGCATGTCCAAGTCGTTGAGGCGCGCCGGGAAGATGTGCACCGGAATCCGCCCCTGACCGGCGCCGCGCGCCTCCACGGCGATCCAGTACAGCTCCTTGATGTTCTCGTCCGTCACGGCCAGGCAGCCCTCGGAATTGCAGCCGCCGTGAATGAAGATGTCGCCCCCCAGGTTGCCCGTGTCACCCAGCGCCCGGTCGGAGAGGTTCGGGTAGTCGACGTGCAGCGAGAGCAGGAAGTCGCTCTGCGGGTTGAACCAGTCCACGTAGTAGAAGCCCTCGGGGACCTGGTTGTCGCCCTGGCGACGCTTCGGGCCGAGCTCGCCCGCGAGCGCGCAGATGTCGTAGGTCTTGAGCAGCGCGAACGTGTCGCCGTCCATGGGCTTCACCCACAGCTCAAGGATGCGCTCGCGCTTGAAGATGCGCATGTAGATCTGGGCGGCCGGGTAACGGATCCCCGCCTCGCGGAAGAGCTGCTTGATCGCGAAGCGCGCTTCCGTGCGCGCCGCCAGCACCCGGTCATGGCGCAGCTGCGACGCCGCGAACTCCGATTCCACCGGCAGCAGGCCGCCGCCCGCGCGCGGCGGCGCCGCGCCGCCCTCGACGGGGGTGCCCAGCGGCACGCCCAGCGGCGGGCGGGACGGCTCGGCCAGCTGGCCGGTCACGGGAAGAGCGCCCAGCAGCACGGCCGCGGTCGCGGCGCTGCAGAAGGCGAGAAGATGGCGGCTGCCTGCGATCACGTTGATCCCCGCTCGGGTGAACTGCCACGTCCGCCCGGCAGGTCAGGATCCGTGCCGGCCGCAGCAGCCTGATTGTTCAGCTCAGTCGATTCTAACCCGCCGTCGCCTCCGGGTTCAACCCGGAAGGGGCGAAAATCCGCCCACTTCCGACGTTTACGGGCAGTGCGACACCAAAGGTCGCGCCTGTGATGCGGCGCCGCAACAATCTCGTTGTGTACGCTCGGCGCAACGCCACCATACCCCCGCGCGTCGTGCCGTGGCAGATTATCGGAACTCGTGCAGGGACACAGACAAGCGGCACTCTTCCGGTCTGGCCCGCCGAGGGCTCAATACATGCTAGACAGCAGAATGCGGGCGGCCGGGAGGGGCAGGCCGCCGCGCGGAGAGGCGTGCAGCGGCGCCCCTTCGAACGAGACCAGGCGATGGCGCCGGGATCCCAACCGGCCCCGCCGCCGGTCCCTCCAGCCTCCGTGGGCGACCTGCCCACCGGACGAACGGCGGGCACACCGACAATGGACGCAGTACCAGCCAGCGCGAATGCGGCCGGGGCCCGAGCTCTCCTGCTCGAGGCCGGCAGCCGCGACACGCTCAATCGCGGAGCCCGTCTGACCAGCCTGGCGCTGCACGCGCCGCAGGTCATGCTGGCCGTGGTCGAGGCGACGGGCGCGCGCGTGCTGGCGAGGGTGGGTCTGCCGCCGGGCTGGCCGGAGGGCGGGGTGATCGCGCTCGACCACGTGCTGTGCCGGGAAGCGCTGGCGTCACGCCAGCCGGTGGTGGTCGATGACAGCGAGCGCGACCCGGCAACGCGGGCAGCCCGCGAGCGGGTGCCGCGACACCGCGCCTACTGCGGCCTGGCGCTGCGGGTGGACGGCGAGCCGGTGGCTCTGCTCGCGGCGCTGGACGTGCGGGCGCGGCGCTGGACGCACGGCCAGGTGTCGCTGCTCCGCGAGATCGGCGCGGACATCATGCGTGACATCTCGCTGCTGTCACAGCGCGCAACATCCGCAGGCGACGTTCCCGAACCGGACCTGCCGCCGGTCTCCCCGACGTCGTCGCCCTCCCAGGGTGTGCCGATCTTCCCGACTCCGCGCCCCGCGCCCCCACCGGCTCCCGCAGCGCGCGCCCCGGCGGCGCGCCCGGCGGTTCCGGGCACTCCCGCAGCGTCGCGCTCCCCGGCGGCGCCGCTCTCCCCGCCCGGAGCCAGCCCCGCACCGGCCGGCACGCCGCCCTCCCCGCGCGTGCCGCCCGCTCCGCGTTCTCCGGGGCCGGCGCCCACTCCCGCGCAGGCCACCCGTACGCTCGTGCCGCCCGCCGGGCCGGCCGCGCGCCCGCCCGCGTCGCCGCCGGGCGTGCCCGCCCCCATAGTGCCCGTCCCGTCCGCCGGGCGTGTCCCCCCAGCGCCGGTCACGCCGCCGCCCTTCGAACCGGTCACGGCGCCGCGGCCGCCGCACCTGGAGGCGGTGGACCGGGAAGCGCGCTGGCGGGCCCTCTTCGAGGAGACCGGCAGTGCCATCTTCATGACGGCCGGGGACGGCCGCGTGCTCGAGTTCAACCGTGCCACGCTGCGCCTGCTCGCGTGTAGCGACGAGGCACTGCGTGGACTCACCCTGTACGCGCTGCTCCCGGATGCGGCCGAGCGCGAGCGGCTGCAGGACACCCTCCGGATCGAAGGCGCAGTGACCGACGAGGAGGTGCGGGTACTGCGCTGCGACGGCGAGACCCGGCACTGCCTGATCACGATCGGTACCCGCCGCGACGCGCGCGGCGAGCCGATCGGTTACCATGGCGTCATGCGCGACATCACGGACCAGAGGGATGCCGAGCAGCGGCTGCTGGAGAGCGCTTTCCACGATCCGCTCACCGGCCTGGCCAATCGCGCGCTGCTGCTGGACCGGCTGGAGCGGCTGTTGCGCTACTCGAAGCGACGCACCGAGCACCGTTTCGCGGTGCTGTTCGTCGACCTGGACGAGTTCAAGGTGGTGAACGACACGCACGGTCACCTGGCCGGCGACCGGCTGCTGATCGGCGTGGCGCGCCGGCTCGAGCACTGCGTTCGTCAGGAGGACACGGTCGCGCGCATCGGCGGCGACGAGTTCGCGATCCTGCTGGACGGCATCGGCGAGGTGAGCGGCGTGGTGCAGGTTGCGGAGCGCATCATCCACGAGCTGGGCCAGGAGTTCGGCGAGGACGCCAGCGAGTCCGGCATCGGCGCGAGCATCGGTATCGCGCTGAGCACGACCGGGTACGAGAACATCGACGAGATCCTGCGCCACGCGGACACGGCGATGTATCGGGCGAAGGGCGCCGGCAAGGCGCGTTACGCGATCTTCGACACCGAGATGTACGGGCGCATGCGCGCCCAGCTGGAGCTGGAGTCCGAGCTCCGCCACGCGGTTTCGCGCAACCAGCTGGCGCTGCACTACCATCCGGTCATCGCGCTCGAGGGCGGTTCGATCACGGGCATGGAGGCGCTGCTCCGCTGGCAGCACCCCGAGCGTGGCATCCTGCTGCCGCGCGAGTTCATGCCGCTCGCGGAGCGCACCGGGCTGATCGTGGAGATCGGCTGGTGGGTACTGCGGGAAGCGTGTCGCCAGCTGCGCGCGTGGCAGCAGGAATACCCGCACGCGGCATTCCGGCTGACCATGAGCGTCAACCTGTCCGCCCGGCAGTTCCTGCACCCCAACCTGGTGCAGAAGATCGACACGATCCTGCAGGAGACCGGCGTCTCGCCGGAATGCCTGCGCTTCGACCTGACCGAGAAGGTCGTCACCCAGAACACCGAGCTCGCGGCGCGCCTGATGGCGCAACTGCGCGAGCG
>DATHVV010000025.1:0-4835 GCA_035461105.1 Longimicrobiales bacterium
CCCCCCCCCCCCCCCCCCACCCCCGCCCCCGCCCGCAGTCGGCGTTGGCAGCAGAAGCCCCCACCCGACTGGTCCCGGTTTTCCTCCACCCCCACGCCCACCCCCGCCCGCAGTTGGGCGTTGTTAGTTACCAGGCTCGGGCAAGTCGATAAGCCGAGGCGGCGGCCACGAAGTCCTCGAAGAGGCGGCGCGTGCCGGCGTCGTCATCGACCAGCATCTCGGGGTGCCACTGCACGCCGACGCAGAACGCCTCGCCGGGGGCCTCCAGTGCCTCGATCAGACCGTCGGGCGCGACCGCGCTGGGCCGCAGTCCGTCGGCGATCTCCTTGAGACCCTGGTGGTGCATGCTGTTCACCTGCACCTCGCCGGCACGGAGCACCTCGTGAAGGCGGGTGCCGGCGGTGATGCGCACCGCGTGCGCGAGGTAGTTGCGCGCGTATCCGGCATTGGGGAAGTAGTCGTGCTTGATCGCGCCCTCGAAGTACGCCGCGCAGTCCTGGTAGAGCGAGCCGCCCGCGGCGACGTTCATGATCTGCATGCCGCGGCAGACGCCGAAGAGCGGCTTGCCCTCGGCCTGCGCCCAGCGCGCCAGCTGGATCTCGACCCGGTCGCGCGGCGGGTCGGTCCGCCCGCTCTGCGCCGCGCGCGGCTCGTGGTAGCTCTCCGGATCCACGTCCACGCCGCCCGCCAGGAAGATACCGTCCAGGTCCTCGTAGATCCCGCGCAGCGCGGTCTCCTCCTCGATGAGCGGCACCATCACCGGCGCGCCGCCCACCGAGGCGAGCGCCGTGAAGTAGCGGTGATTCATGACCCAGCTCTGCGGCAGCTCGGTCGGTATCCCGTCAATCGCCTGGAGCGTCTGCCCAGGTACGCCGATCAGTGGTCTCATAATGTGAGGGTCGAGGGATAGGGATAGGGATAGGAGGCTGTAGGCGCCACCGCCGTCCCTATCCCTATCCCTTCCCCTATCCCTTCCCCTATATCCCTTCCTCGGTTTCTTTCACCAGGGCGTCCACCACCGCCTTCAGGTCGCCCGTCTCCTGATACACTTGCAACTGCCGGTCCGCCGAGGCGCCGCCCGCGAGGATCGTGTGGGCGTACTCGACTTCGGCGCGGCTGCCCAGCTCGTCCACGACATCCGCGATGAACCACTCGATCAGCTCCAGGATCAGCTCGCGTGCCGGCAGCTCCTGCTCCTTGCCGAAGTCGATGAGCCGGCCATCGAGCCCGTAGCGCACCGCCCGCCACTTGTTCTCCTCGACCAGGTCCGATGGATAGACGCGGAAGGTCTGGTTGTCGTAGCGCAGCTTCCAGACCTTGGCGATGATCGCCTGCAGCAGCGCGCCCAGGCAGACCGCCTCCTCGATGCGCGTGCAGACATCGGCGAAGCGGAACTCGAGCGTGGGATATGCGTGGTGCGGGCGCACGTCCCAGTAGATCTTCGAGCCGTCCGGTATGCAGCGCGTGCGCACCAGCCGCTCGAGCAGGTACTGGAAGTCGCCGTACGAGTCCATGACCCGGGGGATGCCGGTGCGCGGGAAGTTGCGGAACACGACGCTGCGGTAGCTCTTCAGTCCCGTGTTGCGCCCGATCCAGAACGGCGAGCTGGAGGTGAGGCAGAGCAGGTGCGGGATGAAGTAGCGGGACACGTTCATGGCGTCGATCAGGAACTCGCGGTCCTCGATGCCGATGTGCACGTGCGTCCCGAAGATGAGCAGCTGCTGCGCCAGGTCCTGCATGTCCTGTCGCACCCCGATGTAGCGCTCCAGCGGCGTGATCTCCTGTTCCATCCAGGAGGAGAACGGGTGCGTGCCCGCGGCCGCGATGCAGAGTCCCTTCTTCTGCGCGAGCCCGCGTACCATGCCCCGCAGGCGACGCAGCTCGGCGCGCACCTCGCCGGGCGTCTGGCACACGGTGGTGCCGACCTCCACGATCGACTGGTGCAGCTCCGGCTTGATCTCCCGCAGCACGTACTCGTCTTCCTGCAGGATCTCCGTGATGTAGGAGCGCAGCTCGCGCGTCTCCGGATCGATGATCTGGTACTCTTCCTCGATGCCGATGGTGAGCGAGGGCGGCTTCATGCTCCTCCTACCGGGGCTCGATCACGAACGTGGCCAGGCTCGAGCCGCCGCCCGCGGTGACGTTCACGAGCGGATCGCTCGAGAGGCGGGTCAGGCAGCCGTCCATGTAGGCGCCGTGGAAGGCGAACGGGGCGGTGTCGATGATGCGCTCGGTCAGCACTACACGGCCCTCGACGAGCGAGGGGTAGGCCTCGGTGGGCAGCGTGATGCGCTCCTGCACGATGGTCGGCTCGGCGACGGCGGTGGCGAGGGCCGCATGCCACTGGTCGGCGCTAACCGTCCAGCCCAGCACGATGCCGGTGCCGCCGTACTCGTCGTTCGGCTTGAGCACGAAGCGGTCCTGGTGGTCGGCCAGGTACGGCAGCAGGTCGATCTCCTGGTCGTGCAGCCGGGTGTGCCGCTCCTCGACCAGCCGCGTCCACGGGATGTTCGCGTCGATCGCGTCCAGCTCGCGCGGCGTGAACATGTGCGCGTTCACCTCGTCGGAGAGCACGGCGAGCGAGGCCTTCTTGTGCAGCAGCTTGCAGCGGAACGGGTTCACCATGCAGGCCGCGCCGTCGAGCACGGCGCGCACTACCGGATGGTCCATGCCGCCGCGCTCGATCAGCTCGGTGATCAGCACGCGCTTGTAGATCAGATCCACGGGCGCGTCGTTGGCATAGAGTACGCCGCCCCGGTACTCCAGCTCGCGCGGGTCCGCGATCACGCAATCGAGGCCCTGCGAGCGCAGGTACTCGGCGGTGATCACGAACTCGCTGTAGGTCGGCACCTCGCGCCAGTCCAGGATGACGATGCGGGGGGTGCGGCCGCCGCCCCAGGCGCGGTAGGAGGCGAGCAGCGCGTGCATGACCAGGTGCCGTGCGGGCTGCGGCCGCACCTCGTAGCGGCGCAGGAACCGTCGCATGATGGGCAGCCCGTACGTGACCTCGCCGAGCACGTCGTTGTAGGCCGCCGCCGCGGGCGTCTCGGCATTGTACTCGGTGAACCGGAGCCCGCCCCGGTCGTGCGTGAAGAAGGCATCCAGCCGAGAGACCGGCGAGGGGTCGGGGAAACCGGGGTCGTGAGAGAACAGCGTCTCCTCCCAGTCCGCGAGGCGGTACTGGCCGCGGAAGGACGCGTCATGGCGCGCCCGCTCGTAGCAGCGGTCGAACGCGGGCAGCAGCGCGTGCACCTGCCGCTGCAGGAACGCGTACTGCGCGGCGGTCAGGAAGCGCGGGCGCAGCACGGTGCAGAGCGGGCGCTCCCCGAAGTAGAGGCCGCGCCGGAGCAGCTGGTCGTCGAGCTGCGCCTGCGACTCGGCGGCGACCTCGTCGGTGAGCAGCTCGTGGTACTCGTCGATGGCCCGCTGCAGCGCCATCCTCAGCTCCGCTCCGGGCGGGAGATCACGCCGGCCTCGGTGGCCTCATCGGCCCGGGGCGGCGCGGGCGAGCGGCGCTCGACGTCGGGCCAGGCGGTGCCGGGCTCCAGGTCGGGCAGCGGCGCCGCGAACAGCTGGTTCCAGCGCAGCTCGGGCAGCTGCGGCCGCGGCTCGGTCGCGAGCCGGATCGCCATGTCCGCCATGTGCTTCACGACCCACTCGAAGTAGTGCGGCGTGAGGCTGTTGATGTCCATGTCCGGGGCCGGGTTCATGAAGTCGATGGCGTACGGTATGCCGTCCCGGATCGCCCACTCCATCGAGTTCATGTCGTAGCCGAGCGCGCGCACCAGGCGGCGCGAGTCCTCGACCACCCACGCGCCCAGCTCGCGGCCCAGGTGGTCGTGCTCCACGTGGTAGCGGCGCTCCTTCGGATCGTAGCGGATCGGCAGGATCTCCTCCTGGCCGAGGCAGATGCAGCGCACGAAGTGGTCCCATTCGATGAACTCCTGCAGGATCATCTGCAGCTGGCCCGACTCGTCGTAGTGGCGCAGCACCTCCTCGCGCGTGCGGCAGACGTACACGTCGCGCCAGCCGCCGCCGTGCGCGTCCTTCAGCACGCAGGGCAGGCCGACGTAGTCGAGGATCGCGTCCCAGTCGAGCGGATAGATCAGGTTGCGGAGCGACTCGTCGTGCTTGATCCCGGGCACGTACTCGCGATTCGGCAGCGCCAGCGTGCGCGGGCTCGCAATGCCCAGCTTGGCACAGAGCGAGGCGCCGAAGAACTTGTCGTCGGCGGTCCACATGAACGGGTTGTTGACGACCGTGACGCCCTCCAGCACCGCGTGCTTCAGGTAGGAGCGGTAGTAGGGCACCTCGTGCGAGATGCGGTCGATGATCACCGCATACGGCACCGGTTCGTCCATGGCCGTGCCGCCCAGCTTCACGTACTCGGCGGTGACGCCCGCGTCCCGGCCGTTCACCTCGTCGATGAAGCGCGGCGGGAACGACCACTCGCGCCCGACCAGCAGTCCGACCTTCAATGCCATGGTCCTGTCCTCCTCGGCCACGCGGCCGGGGTGAATCGTTCGGGGGCGGCCCTCCGTCCCGGGAAATGAGCATCCGGATGCGGATCCCTTCGAAGGGGTCCCGCGAAATGCGCATCCGGATGCGCATCTCCGCGGGACGGTGCGGAGCGGCGTCCCCGTGCGCCATCCCGCGCCCTCGCCTGTCAGTCCGCGCCGCCCGCGTAGGCGCGGATCATCTGCTGCCACCAGGGCCAGTCGTGCGCCCACCCGTCCCAGGTCCGGAACGCGTGCCACAGGTTGCGGCCCCAGAGCACGTCGGAGAGGTACACGTTGTCCTGGTAATGGGGGTCGTCGCGGCCGATCGCCAGGATG
>DATHVV010000026.1:0-4691 GCA_035461105.1 Longimicrobiales bacterium
TGGTGTCCAGGATCTCGGGGATGAAGCCGGCGCCGATTCCCTGGATCATGTTGCCCGGCGCCGCCTCGCCGCCCGAGAGCACCGGGCTGATCGACGGCTCGACCGCGACCATGCGCAGCGATGGCCGGCGCGGCTTCAGCACCTGGCCGCACCCGGTCAGCGTGCCGCCCGTACCGACGCCCGACACGATCACGTCCACTTCGCCCTGCGTGTCGTTCCAGATCTCCTCGGCCGTAGTGCGCCGATGCACGTCCGGATTCGCGGGGTTCGCGAACTGGTCCGGCTTGACCGAGTTCGGGATCTCGCGCAGCAGCTCCTCCGCTCTCTCCATCGACCCCTTGATGCCCTTCTCCTTCGGCGTGAGCACCAGCTCGGCACCGAGCAGCGCCATCATCTTGCGACGCTCGATCGACATGGTCTCCGGCATGGTCAGCACGCAGCGGTAACCCTTCGCCGCACAGACGAACGCCAGCGCGATCCCCGTGTTGCCCGAGGTCGGCTCGATGATCGTCGTGCCCTCGCGGATGCGGCCATCCCGCTCCATGGCCTCGATCATGGCGACGCCGATGCGATCCTTCACGCTGCCCAGCGGATTGTAGAACTCGAGCTTGAGCAGTACGTCCGCGCGGGCGTCGTACTGCGCGGAGAGCCGCGGCACGCGCACGAGCGGCGTATCGCCGACCGCATCGGCAAGGTTGGCGAAGATCCGGCCTCGGCCGGGCCGATGGGTCTCGGACAGCGTCGTCTGGGGGGACATGCGCGGTCTCCAGGGCCTGGGTCGTTCACGGTTGGTCCCGCCATGATGGCGCCGCCGGGACTGGGAGGAAAGTGCCGCTGCGCCGTGCCTCGGTCCGCACCGCTCGCCCCGGCCTCGGCGGCCGCCTCGTGGCGGGCTGCGGCGGTGATTGCCTAGATTGCAAGGTTCGGAAGTACCGCATCGATCCGCTCTCACGTCCTCGAGGTGCCCGTGTCGGCTCGTCTCCGCATCCTGGCGGCAGCGCTCGCATTCGCGCTCGTCGCCCCCCTGCCGCTGGTCCTCAGCGGGCCGCTTTCGGCGCAGTCCACGCGCCTGCTGCGCCAGCCATCGATCTCCGGTGATGCGATCGCGTTCTCGTACGGCGGCGACCTGTGGGTCACGGCGCGCGCGGGCGGCGAGGCGCGCCGGCTGACGGCGACGCCGGCCGTGGAGAGCCATCCGCATTTCTCGCCGGACGGCCTGTGGCTGGCGTACACGTCGAACCGGTCGGGCGTGGCGGCGGTGTACGTGATGCCGGTGGCGGGCGGCGAGGCGCGGCGGCTGACCTGGTATCCCAGCCCGTCGTATGCGCGCGGCTGGACGCCGGACGGTACCCGGGTGCTGTATGCCACGGCGCGGGAGACCGCGCCGGTCCCGCACAGTCGGCTCTGGACGGTGGCGCGCGAGGGCGGCCCGTCCACGCCGCTGCCGGCGCCGTTCGGGCATCGCGGGTGGTACGCGCCGGACGGGCGTCGGCTGATCGTGGACCGGGTCGCGCGCTGGGACGTGGAGTGGCGCAACTACCGGGGCGGCCAGAACACGCCGCTCACGATCCTGGACCCGGAGACGCTCGAGGAGATCGCGCTGCCGAACGAGCGGACCACGGACATTGCGCCGGTCTGGCTGGACGGCACGATCTACTTCCTGTCGGACCGGGACCGGGCGATGAACGTGTGGGCGTACGACGTCGCTTCGCGGGCGCTGCGCCAGGTGACGCGCTTCACGGATGCGGATGTCAAGGCGCTCGCCGGCCGGGACAACACGCTCGTGTTCGAGCAGGATGGCTACCTGCACACGCTCGATGCGACGAGCGGTGCGACGCAGCGTCTCGCGATCACCGTGCGCGGCGACTTCCCGTGGGCCGAGGCGCGCTGGCAGGAGCTGGGCAGCAGCATCGCGTCGGCGTCGCTCTCGCCGAGCGGCAAGCGCGCGCTCATGGAGGCGCGCGGCGAGATCTTCACGGTGCCGGTGGAGAAGGGCGACGCGCGCAACCTGACGCGCAGCGCGGGCGCCGCCGACCGCGGCGCGGTCTGGTCGCCGGACGGTACCGAGGTCGCCTGGTTCTCCGATGACGGGCGCGGCTACACGCTCAGGATCGCCTCACAGGACGGGCTCGGCGCCGGGCGCACGATCGACATCGGCGACTCGAAGTACGCGTGGAGCAGTGCGTGGTCGCCGGACGGACGTCGCATCGCGTTCGTCGACCACCAGGCGCGCGTGCGCGTGGTGGACGTGGGCTCGGGCGCGATCAGCACGGCCGACACCGACGGCAGCACGTTCGCGCGGGGCGGCATGGGACCGGTCTGGTCCCCGGACTCGCGCTGGCTCGCGTACTCGAAGGCGTACCCGAACCAGCTGCGCCGCATCGTGGTCTGGAACGCGGAGTCGAAGCAGGCCCGGCCGGTGACGGACGCGCTCGCGAACGCGCGTGCGCCGGCGTGGGACCGCGATGGCCGACACCTCTACTTCCTGGCGAGCACCGATGTCGGCCTCGGTGCCGGCTGGGCGAACACGAGCGCCATGCAGGCGCAGCCGACCTACGCGCCGTACGTCATGGTGCTGCGCAACGACGACCCGACACCGTTCCCGCCGCAGAGCGACGAGGAGGGCGTGACGCCGGCCAAGCCGGACACCGCGAGTGCCCCGGTCCGCATCGACTTCGACGGCATCGACCAGCGCACGCTCGCGCTGCCCATGCCGGTGCGCAGCTACGGCGTGCTGCTGGCCGGCCCGCGCGGTACGGTGTTCGTGGGCGAGAACATCCCGAACCAGCCCGGCATGACGCTGCACAAGTTCACGATGGCGGAGCGCAAGGCGGAGGTGTTCGCGACCGGCGCCGCGCGGATCTCGGCCTCGGCGGACGGCAAGAAGCTGCTCTACCAGAGCGGCGGCAGCTGGCAGGTATCGGACGCGACCGCCGCCAAGGCGGACCCGGCGAAGGGCAAGCTCACGCTGGCGCTGCGCGCGAACATCGATCCGGCCGAGGAGTGGCGCCAGATCTTCGCGGAGTCGTGGCGCTACCAGCGCGACTTCTTCTACGACCCGGGCACGCACGGCGCCGACTGGGACGCGGTGCGACGTCGTTACGAGCCGCTGCTCGCCCACGTCAGGCACCGCGACGACCTCAACTACATCGTGGACATGGTCAACGGCGAGCTGTCGGTCGGGCACAGCTTCGTCGGCGGCGGCGCCTATCCCGGCGTCGATACCGCGCGCGTCGGGCTGCTCGGTGCCGATCTCGAGGCGCACGACGGGCGCTGGCGCATACGTCGCATATACACGACCGAGAGCTGGAACCCGGACCTGGTCGCGCCGCTTACCGCGCCCGGACTGCGCATCGCCACCGGACAGTACCTCCTGGCCGTGGACGGCCGCGAGCTGAGCGCGAGCGACGATCCGTACCGGCTGCTCGACGGCACCGCCGGGCGGCAGACCGTGCTGCACGTCAACGACCGCCCGACCATGCAGGGCGCGCGCACCGTGACGGTCGAGCCGGTGCGCAGCGAGAACGGCCTGCGGCAGCGCGCCTGGGTGGAAGACAACCGGCGGCGCGTGGACGAGCTCTCGGGCGGACGGCTTGCCTACGTGTGGGTGCCGAACACGGGCGGCCCCGGCATGTCGTCGTTCAATCGCTACTACTTCTCGCAGCAGGACCGCGAGGGCGCGGTGATCGACGAGCGTTTCAACGGCGGCGGTCTGCTCGACGACTACATGGTGGACCTGATGACGCGCACGCTGCGCGCTGCGATCACGAACGAGGCGCCCGGCGGCCTGCCGATGCGCCTGCCCGCCGGCGTGCTCGGGCCGAAGGTGCTGCTCATCAACGAGATGGCCGGCTCCGGAGGCGATTACTTCCCGTGGATCTTCCGCCACCAGCAGATCGGACCGCTCATCGGCACCCGCACCTGGGGCGGCCTGGTCGCCTCGTGCGCCCACTACCCCATGATCGACGGCGGTTTCGTCACGGCGCCGTGCAGCGCCGTGTTCCAGCCCGGCGGCAGCTGGATCGCCGAGAACGAGGGCGTGCCCGCCGACATCGAGGTCGTCATGACCGCGCGCGCCGTGGCCGAGGGCCGCGACCCGCAGCTCGAGCGCGGCGTGCAGGAGGCGCTCCGGCTGCTCGAGGCGCAGGGCACCGCGCCGGTGGCCGTGCCGGCGTTTCCGAGGCCGGCCGGCTGGCCGACGAATTGAGCCTGGACGGATTGGACGGCGGGTGTGGGTGGGGGTGGGCGTGGGGGTGGGGGGACGGCGGGGGACTGCGGGTGGGGGGTGCGCGGTGGGCTTCCGTGGCGCGCGCGTTGATCCCGCGGCGGCGGGCGCCCGCCAGGCGTCCTCGCCCCTGCCACGGGGGCACGGACCGCGGCCGCCCCCGCCCGCCGTCACCCGAAGCTCCCTCATCCCACGCCCACCCCCACCCCCGCCCGCTCCACAATCAGTCACGGCAGCCCGGCGGGGCCAGCGACGGGGAAGAAAAGTCGTGCGGTCTGCGGCGGCTCGAAATTACATTGACAGCAAGTCTCCGGTAGCGCCGCCGGCTCGCATCATCCCCCGATCTCCGCAGCGCATGACAGAGTTTGCCACCAGCACCCCCGCCCGTGGCGCGGTTGGCCGCGGCCTGCTGATGCGGGTGAGCCCGCAGCTGTTCGACCGGTTCATCCTGGTGCTGATCTGGGCA
>DATHVV010000027.1:0-3389 GCA_035461105.1 Longimicrobiales bacterium
CACGTGCAGGTTCGCCTGCCGGTTCTCCAGGCGGAGCGCTCCCTCGTGCACCTCGAGGCGGCGCAGACTGACCGAAATCGGCCGGTCTCCTCCGGGCTCCGCATCGGTGGAGGGTCTCCCGATGTT
This sequence comes from Longimicrobiales bacterium, assembly GCA_035461105.1. Classification (GTDB taxonomy): domain Bacteria; phylum Gemmatimonadota; class Gemmatimonadetes; order Longimicrobiales; family RSA9; genus VEPF01. Next base: position 127 of record DATHVV010000027.1, read on the forward strand.
CCAGTTCGCAGTGCCATCCTCGAGCACGATCAGCCGGGCGTGCGGCCGCACCAGCTCGATGGAGCGCACCACCACCGCAGCCTCGCTGCGCAGGCTGCGCAGCACGCTGCCGAGATCGAGCACCACCCGCGTACGCCCTACCGAGAGCAGCGTGTCCTGCGCGAAGCGATCGGCACCCGCGACCACGAGCTCATCGAGGCGGAGCGTCAGGTTCGGGAAGTCGCGGAAGAGCGTGAGCCCGGCGCGTCGCCAGTCGACGCGTGCATCGACGCTGCGATTGATGCCCGCCTTCAGCTTCCGCTCGAGCGGAGCCCGGAAGAGCAGCGGCAGCAGCGCGACCAGGAGCAGCAGCAGCGCGAGCGCTCCGGCGGCGATGAGAGCAGTCTTGCGGCGGCTCGGCATGGCGACGGCCTCCATGCTAGCGCCCCAGCTCCAGCACCAGCGCGCCGTGCGCCTGCAGCACGACCGCCTCGCCCTGCAGGCTGCCGCCGTAGAGCAGCTCCCGGGCGCCATTCACGCGCACGTCGGTGAGCTGGACGCGCAGCGGCCGCGGACGCGGGTTCACCAGCACGATCGCGCCACCGCGCCGGTAGGCGATGACGTCATCCGGGGCATCCGTCTGCACGGCGGTCACCGCGCGGCCCGCGAAGGCGGGGTGCGTGCGCGAGAGATCGATGACGCGGCGGTAGAACGCGCGCGCCTCGTTCGCACCGGGTTGATCCCATTCGACCGGCTCCTTCACGAACAGTCCCAGCCGCTGCGGGCTCTCGACCTCCTGACCGTTGTAGATGAGCGGCGGCCCGGGCAGCAGCGCCATGGCCGCAAACGCGGCGCGCGCGCCGGCGGCGCCCCCGAACAGCTCGACGGGCGGCGCATCCCAGGCCGTCTCGTCGTGGTTCGTGCTGAAGCGCAGCCGCAGCCCGCCGGCCGGCATGGCACCGAGCTCCTCGAGCTCGGCCGCGATGAAACGCCCGGCCGAGCCGCCCTTCCAGACCTCCTTCAGCCGCGCGTACGACGACCAGGCGTAGGTCAGGTCGAAGCCCAGCTCGTGCATCGCCAGGTCGCCCCACTCCGCGAGCAGCAGGTCGGCGCCGGCGGCGCGCAGCTGGGGGATCGCCTCACGGTAGAAGTCCGCCGGGATGAAGCCGGCGACATCGACGCGGAAACCGTCGATGTCGAACTCCTGCAGCCAGTACCGCATCGCATCGATCATCGCCGCGCGCAGCGCCGGGTTGCCGTAATCCAGCTGCGCCACATCGGTCCAGTCCGTCAGGTTGCCTTCCAGGTCCCGCGGCACCGAGACCCGACCGCTGTCGTCGCGCACGTACCAGGCGGGGTGATCCCGCAGCCACACGTGGTCCCACGCCGTGTGATTGGGGACCCAGTCGAGGATCACCCGAAGACCGCGCGCGTGCGCCGCAGCGACCAGCTCGTGAAGGTCCGCCTCGGTGCCGAAGTCGGGGTTGATGGCCCGATAATCGCGCCCCGAGTACGCGGAGCCGAGCGGACCCTTCCGGTTCAGCTCGCCGATCGGATGGATCGGCATCAGCCAGATGACGTTGGCGCCGACCGCCTCGATGCGGTCCAGTCCCGCGATAACGCCGCGGAAGTCTCCCTCCGGCGAGAAATCGCGGACGAAGACCTCGTAGATCGCGCTGCGCGCGATCCAGTCGGCACCGGAGGTCGAATCGCGGGTGGCACGCGGTGTGGCTGCGGCGCAGGCGGCGAAGGCCAGGACCGGCAGCAGGGCGACGGCGCGGCGGAATCTCATCACGCGTTTCTCCGCGGAGTGGGCAAGTACGGGGGCACCGCGAGTCCGGGCGCAGCTCCCGCAGAGCATGGAGTGCGAATCCGGGTCCGGGCGGCGCGGCGCCGTGCTACGGTACAGCCGCGTGAAACCCTGCACCAGTCGCGCAGTATTACATGCCGTCCACGAGCAAAATCCGCCGCGTCCGACGCCGGCACGGCTCAGGCAGATTGAAGGCCCATGACAGCAGCTCGAATTCGCGTCGTTCCCCTGGCAATCCTTGCCGCGCTGGCGACGTCCGCGTGCGCGGCACGGCCGGCGGCCCCCGGGCCCGTCTCCCCACCCGCCTCACCCTCGGCCGCCGAATTCGAGGCCATCTACCGCGCCCGTACCGACAGCGCGCGCCTGCGCTTCACGGACGCCGACGTACAGTTCATGACCCGGATGATCGTGCACCACGCCCAGGGGCTGGTCATGGCTGGCATGGTCCCGGCGAATGGCGCCACTCCGGCAGTACGCACGCTGGCGGCGCGGATCACGAACACGCAGCAGGACGAGATCGCGACCATGCAGCAGTGGCTCCGCGATCGGGGACAGCCGGTGCCCGAGGTGCACGCGCACGGTACCGGGGTCATGATGCACGGCGCCGATCACGGGTCCATGCCGGGCATGCTCACGGACGCCGAGCTGCGCGGGCTGCAGCAGGCGCGCGGACCCGACTTCGACCGTCGCTTCCTCGACGCCATGATCCGGCACCACCGCGGCGCGGTGGTCATGGTGGAGGAGCTGCTCGCGACCGACGGTGCCGGGCAGGACGAGCAGGTCTTCAGGTTCGCGGCCGACGCGCAGGTCGATCAGACGACCGAGATCGCACGCATGGAGCAGCTGCGAAATGCGCTGCCGGCGGCGGCGGGCGCCCCGTGACGCGAGGCACTCCCCGATATCCACCACAACCGACAGAGGAGTCGAAATGACGCTCGAAGTGCCACCGCGGCGCCGACGCCGTCACCCCCGCACCGGTGCGCTGCTGATCGCGATCGGCATGCTGGCCGCGTCCGCGTGCGCCACCGCTCCCGCGACGCGTGCGGTCCCGGGCGTGTCGAGTGCGACCGCCCCGAACCCGGACCCGCGCATCGGTCTGCGGGCTGGCCTCATGGACGCCGGCGAGGCGGCTTGGAACCTGCGGGTGCTCTCGAAGACGCCGCCGCCGCGCGAGTTCATCGGCGCGACCAACTCCGACCTGGCGTTCACCGGCAGCTACGTGATCCAGGGTAACTACAACGGTTACCAGGTCTGGGACATCGCGAACCCGCGCCAGCCGGCGCTCGTCATCGGCCACGTCTGTCCGGCGTCCCAGAGCGACGTTTCCGTCTATCGCAACCTGCTGTTCGTGTCCGGTGAGAGTCTGACCGGCCGGCTCGACTGCGGCACGCAGGGCGTGGCGGAGGCGGTGAGCCGCGACCGGCTGCGCGGGCTGCGCATCTTCGACATCAGCGACGTGCGCAACCCGAGGAAC
>DATHVV010000028.1:0-9442 GCA_035461105.1 Longimicrobiales bacterium
GAGTTCTGCGTCGCCGCCCTGTCCCGCAAGTGCGGCCGCCCGGTCAAGATCCTCTACACCCGCGAGGAGGTGTTCTACGCGCACCGCGGCCGCCATCCCATGTCGATGCGCTACCGCCTCGGCTCGGACCGACAGGGCACGATCAGGGCGGTCGATGCGAAGATCCTGGCGGACGGCGGCGCGTACGCCTCGTTCGGCCTGGTGACGGCCTACTACTCGGGGCAGCTGCTCACCGCGCCGTACCGGTTCGAGACCTACCGGTTCGATACCTATCGGGTGTACACGAACAAGCCCGCGTGCGGCCCGAAGCGCGGGCACGGCAGCGTCCAGCCGCGCTTCGCGTTCGAGGTGCAATTGGACAAGCTCGCCGAGCAGCTCGGCATCGATCCCATCGAGCTGCGCCGCCGCAACTTCCTGGGCGAGCGCACCCGTACCATCAACGAGCTGCGCGTCACCTCGAACGGCTTCCTCCAGTGCCTGGACGCCGTGGCGCAGGCATCGGACTGGCAGCGACGTCATCGCCGGCTGCCCTACGGCCGCGGCCTCGGCGTCGCCGGCTCCTGCTACATCTCCGGCACGAACTACCCGATCTACCCGAACGAGATGCCGCAGGCGGCGGTGCAGATCCAGGTCGAGCGCTCCGGCCGCGTCGCGGTGTTCACCGGCGCGAGCGAGATCGGGCAGGGCAGCAACGCCATGGTCGCGCAGATCGCGGCCGAGGAGCTGGGCGTGCCCCTCGCCTACGTGCGCGTGCACGCTACCGACACCGACATGACGCCCGTCGACCTCGGCGCCTACTCGTCACGCGAGACGTTCATGGTCGGCAACGCCTGCATCATGGCGGCGCGCGAGCTGGGCACGAAGGTGCGCGCGAGCGTCGCGGTCGCCTGGGACTGCCCCCCGGCACAGGTCGCGCTCGCCGCCGGCTGGGCGTTCGACGTGCGTGACACCGGCCGGCGCATGCCCATCTCCGAGGCGTTCAACCTGGCCGAGGCGAAGCATGGCACGCTCGCGTCCGTCGGCCACTACAACACGCCCAAGGACGTGCACGGCGAATACCGCGGCGGCACCATCGGCGCCTCGCCCGCCTACTCCTTCACCGCACACGTCGCCGAGGTGAGCGTCGATGTCGAGACCGGGTACGTCACGGTCGAGCGCATCTGGATCGCGCACGACTGTGGCCGCGCGCTCAACCCGGTGCTCGTCGAAGCACAGATGGAGGGCTCGGCGTACATGGGCTTCGCCGAGGCGCTCATGGAGGAGCAGGCGTTCAAGGATGCCGATCACGGCCGCGCCGGCCTGCACAACGCGCCCTCGCTGCTCGACTACCGCATACCGACGTTCGTGGACACGCCCGAGCTGCAGTCGCTGATCGTCGAATCGATCGACCCGGAAGGACCGTACGGCGCGAAGGAGGCCGGCGAGGGGCCCCTGCATCCGTCGATTCCGGCGATCGCGAACGCGATCTTCGATGCGGTCGGCGTGCGCATGGACCGCATGCCGTTCTCCCCGCCCCACGTCTGGCGCGCGCTGCAGGACGCGGAGGCGCGCGCCCGCTGGCAGCGGCTGCGGCCCGGGTCGCACGAGACGGACGCAGCCGCGGACTGAGCGGCTGCGTGAGCGACGTCGCCTCCGGACCGCCCGATCGCGGCCACCACCCCGCGCCCCGCCTCCCGGTACGCGGCCTGCTCGAGCTGGCGATCTACGGCCCCGACCTGGACGCCCTCGAGCACTTCTACCGCGAGCTGTTCGGCCTCGAGGTGATCGCGCGGGCGGCCGACCGCCTGGTCGCGCTCCGCTGCGGCCACGCGACCCTGCTGCTCTTCAACCCGGCCGTGACGCGCGTGCCCGGGCCGATCCCGGAGCATGGCGCGGACGGCGCGGGCCACGTCGCCTTCGTCATCGAGGACGCGGAGCGGCCCGCCTGGCGTGCGCGCCTGGAGCGACTGGGCGTGCCGATCGAGAAGGAGATCGCGTGGCAGGAGGGTGGCGCTTCCATATATCTGCGCGACCCCGCCGGCAACAGCGTCGAGCTGGCGCCGCCCACGATCTGGGGCGGTCTCGGGCGCGGCCTGCTGGACTCGCTCGAGCCATAGCTCCTGGCGTTCCGAGCGGCAGCCGGCCGCCCCTCTCCGGAAATGCGCATCCGGATGCGCATTTCCCGGGGCCGGGTTGCGTCCCCTCCCAGGCTCGCGCACGCTCGTTGCAAAGCACTTCCCGGCACACGATGAGGGGAGGTCGGGGTGGCACGCAGACTCACCGGCCCGGAGCGCTGCCGGCGCAAGTTTCTGCATTATTTCCCGGGCGGCTTCACGGACCCCACGTATCTGGACTGGGAGCGCGACTACAAGCAGGAGGCGCACGAGCGCTGGCAGGAGGAGCTGCCGCGAGCCCGGTACCGCCGACTGCTGGCCGCCGGCGCTTACCAGGAGATCGCGGAGCGCGCGGTGCGCATCGAGTCGCGCACGAACCTGCTGTTCTCGTTCGAGAAGATGGCGCTGCGCGACGCTGTCCGGACGAAGTCAGGCGCGCAACGCTTCGCGGCTGGGCTCTTCGACTACGCGCACGGCCGGGGCAGCCTGCGCACGCGCTTCGAGCGCTGGGTGGAGGCGGTCGCCGGGCTCCCGCGCCGGCAGACGCGCGTGCTCACCTGGCCGCTGGTCACGGTGTTCGGCTTCATGGCCGCGCCCGACGAGCACATCTTCCTCAAGCCGCGCGTGACGCAGCGGGCGGCGGAGGCGTATGGCTTCGAGTTCCGCTACCGGTCGCGGCCGGAATGGGACACCTACCAGAGCCTGCTCGACTTCGCCGCGCAGGTCGCCCGGGACGTTCGCGACCTGCGGCCGCGCGACATGATCGATCTGCAGTCCTTCATCTGGGTGCTCGGCTCCGACGAGTATCCCTAGGCGGCGCGCGGACGGCCCGGGACGCACCGGGCACTCTGGCCACTCGGGCCGCGCCTCTCGCCGCCCGGCGCGCTCGGGCGCGCGGTTTCCGGTTGCATCCCGTACCCCGCCGGGCCAACTTGCCGGCGCGAGGCCCCCTCATCGTCGAGCCCGGTATCATGAAGACAACGGACGCGATCCGTCAGCGGCGCTCCATCAAGAAGTTCACGGACCGGCCCGTCACGCGCGCGCAGCTCACGCGGCTGATCGACGCCGCCACGCTGGCTCCCAATCATCACCTGACCCAGCCCTGGCGCTTCTACGTGCTGGGGCCGCAAGCGCGCCACGCCTGGGGGTCGGCCCTGGGGGATCGCAAGGCGCGCAAGCTCGAGGATGCCGAGGCGGGGCGGCTGGTGCGGGACAAGGTCGCCCGGGAGCACGCATCGCTGCCTGCCATGATCGTGGTCGCAATGCACGAGGACCCGGAGCCCGAGAAGCGCGAGGAGGATTACGCAGCCACCATGATGGCGGTGCAGAACCTGGCGCTCGCGGCCGTCGAGCAGGGGCTGGGGACGCACATCAAGACGGGCGCCGTGATGAGCGACCCGGCCGCGCGCGCCGCGGCCGGCGTCGCCGAAGGCGAGCGCATCGCGGCGGTGGTGAACGTCGGCGAGCCGGCGGCGGTGCCGGATCCGAAGGCCCGCCAGGACAGCGCCTCGCTGATCACCTGGCTGGATTAGGCGACGCGTGCTCCGCCTCCACGAGTACCAGTACCATCGTCCCGGCACGCTCGCCGACGCGCTCGCGCTGATCGCGGCGCATCCCGGACGCGCGCTCGCCATCGCCGGCGGCACCGACCTGGTGCCCAACATGAAGCACGGCCTGTTCACACCCCGTCACCTGGTCGCGCTGCGCCAGATTCCGGAGCTCCATGGCATCGACGAGCGCGACGGCGAGCTCGTCATCGGTGCGGCCGAGACGCTCGCGGGCATCGCCGCCCACCCGCTGGTGCGCCGGCACTTCCCGGCGCTCGCCCGGGCGGCCGGCTCGGTTGCCGGGCCGCAGCTGCGCAACATGGGCACGCTCGGCGGCAATCTCTGCCTGGACACGCGCTGCACCTACTACAACCAGACGTTCTTCTGGCGCGACGCGCTCGGCTTCTGCCTGAAGAAGGACGGCGACGTGTGCCACGTGACGAAGGTCGGCAGGAAGTGCGTCGCCGCGCACTCGGCGGACACGCCACCCGTGCTGATCACGCTCGACGCGCGCATGGACCTGGCCTCGCCGCGCGGCGAGCGCACGCTGAGCGTCGCAGACTTCTTCGTGGCCGACGGCATCGACAACACCGTGCGCGGCTGGGATGAGCTGGTCACGCGCGTGCGCATCCCGCTCGACGACCGGCTCCGCACCGGGTTCCGCAAGCTCCGCCAGCGCGGGGCCATCGATTTTCCGCTGCTCAACGTGGCGGTGGCCGCGCGCGTCGATGGCGACATCATCGCTTCGCTGCGCATCGTCGTCTCCGCGCTCGGGGCACGACCGCGGCTGCTGACCGGCCTCGACCGGGTCGCCGAGGGGCGCCCCTGGAGCGCATCGGTGGCCGAGGCGGTGGCGGAGCGCGCGTTCCAGCAGTGCCACCCTCTCGAGAACATCATCGTGGATCCCGAATGGCGGCGCGCGATGGTGCCGGTGCAGGTGCGGCGCGCGCTGCACGAGGCGCTCGGCCCCACCGGGCCGGACGCGCCGCCCGAAGCGCCCGGTCCCGACGGCCGGGTCGCCTAGCACCCCAGGAAAGGAACAGAGCGGTTCCTCATATGAAACAGGGCGCCCATTTCTTCGCCGAAGTGAACAGCTTCTTCGACAAGGCTGCGCAGCATACCAGTTTCCCCGACGGCATCCTCAACCAGATCAAGGCGTGCAACGGCGTGCTGCACGTCGCCTTCCCGGTCAAGCGTGACGACGGCAATGTCGAGGTGATCAACGCCTGGCGCGCCCAGCACAGCAACCACCGGCTGCCCACCAAGGGCGGCATCCGCTACGCCGATGCGGTCAACGAGGACGAGGTCATGGCCCTGGCCGCCCTCATGACCTACAAGTGCGCGCTGGTGGACGTGCCGTTCGGCGGCGCCAAGGGTGGCATCTGCATCGACCGCTCGCGGTACTCCGAGACGGAGCTCGAGCGGATCACGCGGCGCTTCACGTTCGAGCTGTTCGCCCGGAACATGATCGGCCCGGGCGTGGACGTGCCGGCGCCGGACTACGGCACCGGACCCCGCGAGATGTCGTGGATCGTGGATACGTACATGACGCTCGCCTCGAGCCAGCTCGACGCGATGGGGTGCGTCACCGGCAAGCCGGTGACGCAGGGCGGCGTACGCGGGCGCACGGAGGCGACCGGGCTGGGCGTGTTCTACGCCTGTCGCGAAGCCTGCGCGATCGCCGAGGACATGCAGAAGATCGGGCTGCGGCCCGGCCTGGGCGACAAGACCGCGGTGGTGCAGGGGCTCGGCAATGTCGGCTACCACGCGGCCAAGTTCCTGCAGGACGGCGGCGTCACGATCGTCGGGCTGGCCGAGGCGGAAGGTGCGATCCACGACCCGAACGGGCTGGACGTGGACGACGTGGTGCGGCATCGCCGCGAGACCGGCTCGATCCTGAACTACCGGAACGCGTCGAATGTCGCGCGCACCCAGGATGCGCTCGAGCTGGAATGTGACATCCTGGTGCCGGCCGCCCTCGAGGCACAGATCACCGTCGCCAACGCGGCGCGCATCCGGGCGAAGATGATCGCGGAGGGCGCGAACGGGCCGACCACCTCCGAGGCGAGCGAGCACCTGCTCGGCCGCGGCACGCTGCAACTGCCCGACATGTTCGCGAACGCCGGCGGCGTGGTGGTCTCCTACTTCGAGTGGGTCAAGAACCTCTCGCACGTGCGGTTCGGCCGCATGGGCCGCCGCTTCGAGCAGGCCAGCAACGTGCGCATGCTGCAGGCGGTCGAGCAGCTCACCGGCAAGCGCTTCGATGACACGGTCGTGACGGCCGCGGCGACGGCCGCCGGCGAGCAGGACCTGGTTCGCTCCGGGCTCGAGGACACCATGGTGGCCGCCTACCAGGAGATCCGCGACATCAAGGTGCACCGCAAGGTGGATCTGCGTACCGCGGCCTACATCAGCGCGATCGAGAAGATCGGTCGCACCTACGCGGAAAGGGGCATCTTCCCATGATCCAAAGGATAGCCGGAGTTCAGGCAGGCTGGTCGCTGCCGCTGCTGCTGGTGCTGGCCTGCAGCGACGTCACGAGTCCCTCCCCGCCGGAGGTGCTCAGTGCGACCCTGTCGCCGGCCGGACCGCTGGCGTACACGCTCGAAGTCACGTTGAGCAGGCCCGCGCCCCTCACGGTTCGCTACGGCGCTGACGGGGAGCCGCACCAGCTGCAGGTGCGGTCCGAGGAGGGCACGGAGCACACGCTGCTGCTCACCCGCCTCCGGGCCGGACGCAGTTACAGCTACGAGATCGGCGACGCCGGGCACACGGGGACGTTCACTACCGACCCGCTGCCCGCGGACCTCGCCGCGGTCGCATTCTCGGCGAGCGGTACTCCCACCGTGCCGCTGGTACTCGTTCACCTGTTCGAGCCGGACGGGTTCCACGGCTACGCCATCGTGGATGCTCAGGGCGAAGTGGTCTGGTACTGGCGTGCAGTCAACTTCCCGTACGGCATGACCCGTCGGGCCAACGGCAACTTCGTGTTGCTCGATCATGGCCGCGGCCTGGTCGAGGTGACACCCGCGGGCGCCGAGGTCAACCTGCTGGCGCAGGACCTCGCCGAGCGGGAGATGCACCACGATGTGATCGCCACCCCGTGGAACACGCTGTTGTTCATTGCTTTCGACGGGCGCGATGTCGAGGGTGGCCGACTCCTGGGGGAGGCGATCTGGGAGTGGACGCCGGAGTCGGGCACCGCCGTCAAGCGCTGGAGCTCGTGGGATCATCTCTCGCCGGAGAGCGACCGCGGACCGCGCTTCGGCGGGGAATGGCTGCACGCGAACGCGCTGTCCGTCGGTCCCCGCGGCAACGTGCTCGTCAGCATGCACTACCTCAACCAGGTGATCTCCATTGCGCCCGACTGGCAAGGCCTGGAATGGCGGCTGGGCGGCGTGAACGCGACCGTCACGCTGGAGGAGGCGGTGCAATTCTCGGGACAGCACACCGCCCGTGAGATCGCGGAAGGTCGCGTGCTGCTCTTCGACAATCGGCATGAGCCCGGCGACTATTCCCGGGCCGCCGAGTACGTGCTGAAGGGCAAGCTTGCGACGCTCGCATGGGAGTGGCGCACGCCCAGCGATAACTTCGCCTCGATCGTGAGCTCGGCGCGCCGGCTGCCGAACGGCCACACCCTGATCGGCTTTGGTACCAGCGCCGGCATCGTGGTCAGCTCGGGCCCGACCGAGGTGTTCGAGGTCACATCGGCCGGCACCCACATCTGGCACCTGCTGGTCAGCGGTACCTGGATCATGTTCCGGGCGGAACCGATATGGGCGATCGGAGCGGAGGAGCCAGCGTAGCGGGGACGTCGCCGAACACCCGGCGGCTGACGCCTGCGCGCGTCACGATCCGGCCACGCCGCTGCCAGCGCTCCGGGGTGCGCAATCCGGTATCGAGCACGCGCAGCACGCCGCCCGCCACGACCGCCGCCACGTCCCGGGCCGTCGCTTCCCCGATCGCGCGCCGCAGCACCACGACATCGGCGCGCGCGCCGACGGCGAGCGCGGGCGGCTCCAGTCCGAGCCGCCGCGCGGCGGCACCGGCGACCGCGTCCCGCAGCCTCGAATCCGCCATCAGCCCGGTCCGCGCGGCCGCGCGCAGCTCGTCGAGCAGTGTGCCCGCGCCGGTCAGCAGCGCGTCGCTGCCGAGCAGCACATCGATTCCCGGCGCGAGCAGCGCGGCCGGCGCAGTTCGCCCGAACAGGAAGTCGTTGGAGCTGGGACACCAGACCACGGCCGCGCCGCACGCGCGCAGCCGCTCGACGCCGTCCGTGTCGGCACCGACCACGTGCACCGCCAGCAGTCGCGGGTTGAGCAGCTCGCGCCGGGCCAGCTCGCGCACCTCCTCGGCGGCGGTATCGTTCACGCCTTCGGCCACGTGGATGCAGAACGGACCGCGGCCGTCATCGAGCCCGTCCAGGCCGTTGCCGGCGCCGAGCGAGTGAGCGTTGCGGATGGGTACGACGCGCAGCGGGAAGGCGCGGTCGAAGTCCGGCTCCCAGGCATCGTGGTGCACGACCGTAGTGACGCCGGCGAGCAGGTTCTTCCAGGCGCCGTGCAGCAGCGCGTCACGCCTCGCCAGCGTCCGCCCGTCGGCGATCTCCCGGGCGCAGCGCGCGTGGATGTCGCGACCCCACTCGTAGGCATCCGCGTAGGGCGGCGCGCCCAGCCTGCCGTAGTGGTTCCGATGCAGATGATCGTGCGCGTTGATCAACCCCGGATACAGCCGCCCGTCCGGGATCTGCAGCTCCAGGTCGAAGCGGCCATCCGGGGCGACGAGCCGCTCCCCGACCACCCCGATCGCGCCGTTCGCGGCGCTGATCCGGAGAGAGGGGCCACCGGCGTCCTCGCTGCGCGCCGGCACGGGTGCGGGCGCGCCCCTCACCGGGCCGGCCCGCGCTCGTACAGCAGCGCCAGTACGAGCGGCAGCCCGAGCTGCGCACGGTACTGCTCGACCATGCCGTGCGCCGCGTAGAACGCCTCCACCGGCGGACCGACCACACCATCGCGACGAGCGCGCAGCTGCAGGCCATGACTCCCCGCGAGCGCTTCATGCCGCTCGTCCGGATGCACGAAGTGTTCGACCTCGTGACGCTCGCCCGTGGCATCCCGGAACGTGCGCCGGTGGCCGGCCGCGGCGGCTGCCGGATGGAAGTCGGAGATGAAAACCCCGCCGCCGGCGTCGCACACTCGGGCCAGCTCCGCGTACACGGCGTCCAGCTCGGGCACGTGGCCGACGGCGAGGCGGCACCACACCAGATCGAAGCTGCGGTCCGGGAAGGGCAGCGCACGCAGGTCGGCGGCGGCGACCCGACCGCGTCCGACTCCGGCCTGCAGCATCTCGGGAGAGAGATCAACGCCGTAGGCGCGTCCGCTGCGGAGCCGCCGGCCGGTCCCGCACCCCGCATCGAGCAGCCGGCGCGCTGCGCCGGCCGGGGCGAGCGCTTCCGCCAGCTGGTTCTCGAGGAAGGAAACCGCGTTCTCGCTATCGTAGCTCGCGGCCCAGAGACGGTAGGCGGCGCGCGCCGGCAGCGGGCTCATGGGGCGGCCGTGACGCCGGGCGGACGGAGGTGACCGTAGCGCTGGCGGTCGTCAGGCGACGACTGCGCGAAGCGCCGTACGGTTCGCAACAGGCGGGGCTCCGCGAAGTCACCGACATCCCAGCGGCGGCGCGCGAGCAGCCGTCCGAGCGCCTTGCCCCACTCCGGCGTGCGCCGGTCGTGCACCGACGGGAAGCGGCTCTTGAGCACCAGCTCGAAGTCATCGACGCGCGCCTTGAGGCGCCGGTCGAGCCAGG
>DATHVV010000029.1:0-3529 GCA_035461105.1 Longimicrobiales bacterium
TGTTGCTCTGTCGGGCCTGCTCCTCCGTGACGCCGGAGGCGCGCAGCCACACCCGGCCCAGCACGGGCCCGTACCACAGGAAGCCGATCGCGAACGCCGACAGCGTCGCCACCAGCACCGCGAGCCAGTTCACCGTCCCCATCACCTCCGCTTCCCGCGCCGCCTGCACCAGCAGCATCGCCCCTCCCTGCTCGAGTTGTGGTTGCCTCCAAATACACCGCGCGCGCGCCCGTGCCGCAAGCCGTGAGCACGATTTCTGCCCTCATTCCGCCCCCATGACCACCCGCGAACGCGAGCTCACCCGCCTGCGCGCCATCACCCGTGTGATGGACGAGGCCATCGGACTCCCCGGCACCCGCTTTCGCATCGGTCTCGACGGCCTGCTCGGTCTCGTTCCCGGCGTCGGCGACGCCCTCGCGGCCGGCATCGCCGGGTATGCCCTGCTCGCGGCCACCCGGCTCGGCGCCCCGCGCAGCGTCCTCGCCCGCATGGCCGGCAACATCGCGCTCGATACCCTCGTGGGCGCCATCCCCGTGCTCGGCGACCTCTTCGACTTCGCCTTCAAGGCGAACCGACGCAACCTGCGCACGCTCGAGCACTTCCTCGCCCAGCCCGAGCGCACCCGCCGCGCCAGCCGCGGCCTCATCATCGCCACCGTCGCCGCCCTCGTCGCGCTGCTCGTGCTCGTCCTCGCTCTCGCCATACTCCTCGCCCGCGCCGTCATCGGCCTGTTCTCCTGAGCGGCGGCTGAGCGGCCGCGCCCGTGACGGGTTGACGCGGCGCCCCGGGGCGCTAATAATTAGACACATGCCTAAATATTTTCGCTCGTCTCCGCCGGCGCGTGCCGCCGGGACAGGGCGACGGCGTTGAAGGGGAAAGAGAGCGGGCCATGGAACGGATGCTCGTGCTGCTGCTGATCGGTCTGGGGTCGATGCTGCCGGCGGTGGCGGCGGCGCAGGTGCTGGACGCGGACGTGCGGCGGGCGGAGGAGTTCGTGCGGCACCTGGAGCGGGGCGCGTTCGCGGCGGCGGACTCGATGGTGTCGCCGGCGATGCGGGAGGCGGGGGTGACGCCGCAGATGCTGGAGCAGACGTGGGCGCAGCTGACCTCGCAGGGCGGGCTGGCGGAGCTGCGCTTCGAGGCGAAGACGGCGACGGGGGAGCTGCAGGTGGTGGATTTCGCGGCGCGATTCGGCGCGCAGCCTCTCAAGGTGCGGGTGGTGATCGACGCGGAGCGGCGGGTAAGCGGCTTCCGACTGCTGCCGGCGACGCCCGCACCGTACGTCCCGCCGGCGTACGTGGACACGACCGCGTTCGAGGAGCTCGCGGTGGAGATCGGCGCGGAGCCGTGGCAGGTGGGCGGGACGCTCACGGTCCCGCGGGGCGTGGCGACGTCGCCGGTGGTGGTGCTGGTGCACGGCTCCGGCGCGCACGACCGGGATGAGACGATCGGTCCGAGCCGTCCATTCCGCGACCTGGCCTGGGGTCTGGCGTCGCGGGGCGTCGCGGTGCTGCGCTACGAGAAGCGCACCTGGGCGCATGGCTCGCGGATGCAGAATGCGGCGATCACGGTGGAGGAGGAAGTGGTCGAGGATGCGCTGGCGGCGCTTGCCGTGGCGCGGGCGCACGCGCGCGTCGATGGCGGGCGCGTGTACCTGGCGGGTCATTCGCTGGGTGGCATCCTCGGCCCGGAGATCGCGGTGCGTGACGGCGCGCTGGCGGGGCTGGTGCTGATGGCGGGCACGCCGCGCCCGCTGCCGGACGTGGTGATCGACCAGCTGGCGCACCTGGCGGGCCTCGAGTCGAACGCGGCGCCCGAGGCGCAGGCCCAGATCGCGGAGGTGCGCGCCGTGATGGAGCGACTGCGGCGGCGCGAGCTGCCGGGGGACGAGACGGCGATGGGGGCGAAAGCGTCGTACTACTACGACCTGATGGATCGTCCGGCGCTCGATTTCCTGGCGCGTGTGCGCGTGCCGGTGCTGGTGCTCCAGGGCGGGCGCGACTACCAGGTCACGCGTGTCGATTACGAGCTGTGGCAGCAGGCACTGGCGGGGCGTGAGGACGCCCGCTTCGAGTTCTATCCGGAGCTGAGCCACCTGTTCGTCGAGGGCACGGGCACGGCGACGCCGCAGGAGTACCTGACGACCACCGGTTACGTCGCCGCCCGCGTGATCGAGGACATCGCGGGCTTCGTGAAGCGCTGAGCGCGCTGCACCTCGCGGCGCCGGGGTGGTAGATTCCGGCATGCGACGTCGCCTGCCTATCGTCCTGCTCGTGCCGCTGCTGCTCGCGGCAGCGCCAGCCTCCTCGGAGGCGCAATCGGCGCGGCCGGTGCTGCCGGCTGCGGCCGACAGCACCGCGCAGGGTGCCGAGCAGGCGGCGCGGGCCTGGCTCGCCCTGCTCGACTCCGGACGCTACGACAGTGCCTGGGTGCACGTGGTCCCGGTGATGCGCGCGGCGATCGGCTACGAGGCCTGGCGCAGCACCCTGCTCGAGGCGCGCGGCCCGTTCGAGCCGCTGAGCGGGCGCCGACTGGTGCGTGCGGAGGGTGCCGGCTCGATGTTCCCGGGACGCAGCTACCTGCTCAGCTTCGAGCTGGCCACCACGCTCGACCCCGCGACCAGCGAGACCGTCGTGCTGGTGCGCGAGCAGGGCGTCTGGAAGGTCGGCGGCTACGGCGTGCGCCGTTGAGCGTCACGCTGCCGACACGATGCGGATGATCGACGATACGCCGGGCGCGCTCGCGGGACGCTTCCACGCCGCCCGTCGCGACCCCGACCTGGCCGTGCTCGAGGGGCTGCACGCGCTCAAGCACGCGCATCGCTTCGGCGCGGCATTGCTCGAGGTGGTCGTGAGCGACGGCGCCGCGACCGACCTGCTCGCGAACGACCTGGCTCCCGACGTACTGCCGATCCTCGAGCGGGCGGTGCGCGTCGCGCCCGGCGTGTTCGCGCAGCTGGCACCGGTACCGCACGCCACCGGCGTGATCGCGCTGGCGCGCCGTCCGCAGGTCGATGTCGCGGGCGTCCTCGCCGGCAAGTCCGGCGCGGTGGTGCTGCTCGAGCGGCCGACGCACGCCGGCAACCTTGGCGCGTCCGTGCGGGTGGCGGCCGGCGCGGGCGCCGCGGCGGTGATCACGCTGGGCGGCGAGGACCCGTGGAGCCCGCCCGCGCTGCGGGGCGGCGCCGGCCTGCAGTTCGCGCTTCCCGTGGCGAGGATCGACGACGGGTCCGGAACGGCCCTCCTGGCGGGACGCGCGCGGCCGCTCGTCGCGGTGCACCCGGAGGGCGAGCCGCTCGAACGGAACGGCCTGCCGCTGGACGCGATCTACGCGTTCGGCTCCGAGCGGACCGGCCTGAGCGAATCAGTGCTCGCGCAGGCCACGCGCGCCGTGCGGATCCCCATGCGGGCGGGCGTCTCGAGCCTGAACCTCTCCACCGCGGTCGCGGTCATCCTCTACTCCGGCATCACCGACACGCGCGCCTGAGCCGTCACTCCGCGCGGAGCGCGTCGAGCGGATCGCCGCGTGC
>DATHVV010000030.1:0-2893 GCA_035461105.1 Longimicrobiales bacterium
CGGCGAACAGCCAGGGCAGCGCCGAGGCGGCGAGATGAGTCGCACAGATCCACGGCGCCGCGGGTGTCGCGTCCAGGACGGTAGCCCACAACGACGCCATGATCAGGTTGAATCCGGCCAGCAGCCAGTCGACGGGGGCGACCCCCTGATATGTCAGAGCCATGCGGCCTCCTCGTACCAGGCGGCGGTCTCGGCGACGCCGCGTTCCATGTCGTATTCGGGCTGGAAATCCAGCTCGGTGGTCGCCCTGCTGCCATCGCATACCCAGCGCTGCTGTGTCATCTCGCGCACGCGATCCCGGTTCAGAATGGCCGCCCCGCCGCGCAACGCGGCCACGGCCTCCGCGCTGACCGCGATCACCTTGCCCGCCGTCTCGGGCAGGGAGAGCAGCACGGCGCGACGGTGGAGCGCAGATCCGATCGCCGTGGCGAACTGGCGCATGGTGACCGGCTGCGGGTGCGTTACGCAGTAGCTGCGGCCGATCGCGCACGGCGCTGCGGCCGCAGCGAGCAATGCGGTCACGACGTCGCGCACGTAGATCAGGCTGGTCTCGCGGTCCCAGCTGCCAATGGTGAGGGCCACGTGGCGCTGCACCAGCTGGAACAGCTTCAGCACCGCGCGCTCGCGCGGGCCGTAGACCACGGGGAAGCGCAGGATGACGGACCCGACACGGTCCGCGTAGGCGTGCACGACCGCCTCCGCGAGCAGCTTCGAATGTCCATAGTGGGAGAGCGGGAACGGCACCGCATCCGGAGTGAGCGCCTCGCCGTTGCGGCACGGGCCCGCGGCCGCGAGCGATGACATGAACACGAAGCGCGGGGCCGAGCCGTTGTAGGTCGCAGCCGCCTGAAGCAGGTGGGCAGTGCCCTCGGTGTTGACTTGGTAATACTCGCCGGGCCGCCGTGCCTGCGTGAGCGCGGCCAGGTGGAAGACGACGTCCGCGCCCTTCAGCTGGCGGCCGAGGGCGGCGACATCGTCGAGCCCGGCAGCGTAGAAGCGTACCGGCAGATCGCCCAACCAGCCGCGCGGAGCGCCGGGACGCTCCAGGCACACCACGTCGTCACCGCGAGCGACGAGCGTCTCGATGAGGTGGCTGCCGACGAAACCGGCGCCCCCCGTCACGATCACACGCATGGGATCCTCCTCTCAATTCCCGCCGGTCGCGGGTGATACGGCCCGCACCAGCAGGGTGCCGTCGAAGCGAGCGACCGCGGCGATGACCGCCGCGGCAGCCTCTTCGTGGATGTAATGACCGACGCCGGAGAGCCGTTCGATGATGAGTGCAGGCAGCTGCTCCTGCAGCCGCGCGAGCTCGCTCTCCGCGAGGCCGGCGCTGCGCGGCGCCGTACCGACGAGCAGCAGGATCGGCGTTTGGATATCGGCGAGACGTGGCCCGAGCTCCTCTGGCTCGCGTGCGCGCGCCATGCCCTGTAGCGCGTCGAGGGTCCGGCCCAGGTCGGCGAAGCCGGCGGCCGCATAGCCCTCGATCACCTCGGAGGTGATCCAGCCCGGATCGCCGGATGCACTGGTCAGCTGCTCAACCAGCTGCCTGCGCATGAGTCCCCGGCCGCCCACCAGCCGGAGCAGCGGCGCGAGGCGCAACGCGCGCCGGAAGCTCGGGGTTACGACGGTCTCGGCAGCCCCCCCGTCGAGCGAGATCAGCCCGCGCATCAGGTCCGGTCGGCGGTACCCGAGACGCAGCGCCATCGAGGCGCCCATCGAGTGCGCCAGGAACAGCGCATCGGTAACCCCGATCGAGTCGAGCACCGCCGCGATCCGGTCGCTCTGCGCGGTGAGCGAGTAATCGGCACGACGGGGGCGCGAGGAGCGACCGATGCCCAGCGGCTCGACCACGATGGTGCGGTAGCCGCGCTCCTGGAGCTGCCCGGTGATGTGCCGGAATCCAAACGCGGATCCGAAGAGTCCCGGCAGCAGTACGACCGGGGGGCCTTCCCCGCCCACCTCCACCTGCAGATGCTCCGCCGGCGCTACCGTCACCTGGCAAGCCGGCTCGCACACCGCGATCAGCATCATCAGGAACCACATGTGCACCTCCCGTACTGGTTGCGGGCCAAGGTGCACCACGCGGATCACGCACGGCTCAAGCAGGTATCACCGGCAGCTGGCCGGCGGCTTGACGATCGCTGTAATTCGGCTTGACTGGGGCAGGCGAACGTGATGCGGACGTTCAGAACGTGCGCCGCACGACGTTGGCCTCGTCGCCGCGCAGGTAGCGGCGTCCGACCCGGTGCAGGAGCACGCCGACGACGCCCCGTGCGCCAGCGTCACGTCGCCGCCGGCGGAGAGCGTGTTCCTCGCCGCGCCCGGCTCGTTCATGGGAATGCCATCGACCAGCACGGACACGCCCTGGGGGAGCCCGACCACCGGGCTGGCCGCGAAGCCGCGCAGGACCACTCGTCTGCTTGAACGGACTGCCGAGGTCATCGTAGAGCGTCGCGGCCGGCCGCCGGACGAGCGCATCCCCGAGCAGGCGCGGCCGCCAGGCAGCGAGTTCGGCCCGGGCGGCGCTGAGCGCGCGCGCCGGTACTCCGGAGCCTGCGGCCGGTCCCCCGCTGCCGAGGATCGAGACGAGCACCTCGATCGGCTCGAGACGGAAAGTGATGCTGTCGGCGTGCCGCGCCGTATCCGGCGGCAGGGGTTGCTGGCCGGCGACCGCAGAGGCGAACAGGGCCGCGAACGAGAACACCATGAGGCAGCGGCGGTGCACGATCAGCCTCCTCGCCGGGATTCAGTTGGAGCGCACGGCACGGGCAGATGCAGGATGCAAACCAGCTTTGCGCGGCGGAACGCGCCTTGCTCCGGGTGGCGATTACTGTGAACCGGGGAGGACCTTTGGCGTCATCGAAGCAGCGCACCGTGCCGACCGAGCCGC
>DATHVV010000031.1:0-2728 GCA_035461105.1 Longimicrobiales bacterium
CTCCGGCAGATCGGACCCCGGAGCCGTGCCGGAGACGACCACGAGCCGGTCCGGCTCGGGGAACGGCAGCGGGTCCAGGAGCACCGTGTTCACCACGCTGAACATCCCGGCGACCGTGCCGATCGCGAGCGCCAGCGTGCCCACCGCCGTGATGAGGAAGCCGGGTGTGCGCAGCAGCGCGCGGCCGGCGTGGCGGAGGTCCCTCGTCCATTGTGCGATCACGTTGCCCCCGGGGGTTGGGCGGTTGGCGGGCTGGACAGCCGAAGCAGCCGGGACGGTTGCTCCGGTACGGTACGGCAGGCGCGGCGGGGAGGATTCAGTGGTGGGACGAAATCACGGGTAGCGCGGACGAACCGGCACCTCAACGGGCTACGGTTACCCGGATATGCGCCTCGACGGAGCGGGCCAGGCGCGCGCGGTAGCAGCCCGGCGCGTGTCCGAGCCGCTCCTCGTGGTCGTCCATCACCGCGTCGGCGGTGATCTCGTCCACGTGGCCGACGGTGCAGCTGCCCTGGGTTCGAGTACGCCCGCAGCACGCGTCCGACGTCCTCCTCGCCCAGGTCCTCGAGCTTCAGGTCGGCCAGGTGCGGCCAGATCGCGGAAAGCATGCGCTCCAGCTCGTCGAGCACGCTCGCGCCCACCGCGTCGGAGAGCGCCCGGCCCTCGACCACCGCCTCGACCAGCGCCGCTTTGGTGGACAGCACGGTCTGCACGAAGGCGTCGAGCGCGTTGCTCGCGACCATGTAGGTCACGTGCACCGTGTTCGTCTGGCCGATGCGGTACGCGCAGTCCTCGGCCTGCCAGTGGTTCGCGGGCACCCAGTCCAGGTCGTTGAACACCACCTGCCGGCCGGCGATCAGGTTGATGCCGATGCCGCCCGCGAGCATGTTGGCGACGAACACGCGCACCGATTCGTCCTGCGTCTTCGCGGTCGCGAGCTTGAGGCGCGCGGTGCTGAGGAGCGCGAGCAGGCGGGCGCGATCGCCCCCGTCGCCGCCGGGACGCCGTACGCCCAGCTGCCGCCCGAGGAGCAAACGCACGACGTCGCGGCTCTCCCCTGCCGCGGTGTGCTCGGGCCAGGTGCGCAGCTTGGGCGGCAGCTCGAGCACGGCGTCCTTCGCGCGCCGGAGCATCAGCCCCTGCAGCTGCACCGCGAGCTCCTCTCAAGCCGGGCCTGTAGGCTGGCGACGCTGGGCAAGTGACGGTACCGCTGTTATGTTGTGGGCGCGGCTTCTCCCCGGGGCCCGCCGGTATCAACCCGACATCGATCGAACGCCATGAAGGCACCGTGCGCGCGGCCGGAGACTTCCGCCCTGGAAGTCGCACCGTCCGCAGGCGTGGAGCCCGGTCGATCGACGAACCCTTTGCGTTGGCGAGGCGGCATGCGGTCCCGGATTCCGTTCCTGATGGCAACCGTGCTTCTGCTCCCGGCCGGGCCGCTGGCAGCCGATCGTTCGCCGGACCCGCCGACGGTGAGCGAGAAGGGGCTGCACCTGGTGCTCAACGTGCCGGGGCGCAAACTGCACGTCTACGAGAACGGCACGCGCACGCGGACCTTCTCCGTCTCGGTGGGACTGCCCGGCTTCGAGACGCCGCAGGGCGAGTACCAGGTGAGCGAGGTCATCTGGAACCCGTGGTGGCACCCGCCGGAGAGCGACTGGGCGCGCGACCGGAAGCCGACCCCGCCGGGCGCTGCGGACAACCCCATGGGCAAGGTGAAGCTCCTGTTCGGACCACTCCTCTACATCCACGGCACGCCGGAGGGTGAACCGATGGGTCGCCTGTCGAGTCGCGGCTGCGTGCGCATGCGCAACGAGGACGTGATCGAGCTCGCCATGCTCGTGCACAAGCATGCGGTGCCCGGCACCGAGCCGCGCCAGCTCGAGAAGTTCGTGGCCTCGCCCACGCTGTCCCGGGCGTTCCCGCTCCGTCCCCAGGTGCGGTTCACGGCGCACTACACCATTGCAGCGGTCGAGAACGGGTTCCTCATCATCTACCCCGACGTATACGGCCTCGCGCAGAGCGAGATGCTTGCTAACGTCGAGCGCGTGCTCGCCGCCCAGGGCATCGATCCGGCCGCCGTCAACAAGCCCAGGCTGCGCGCGCTGGTGAGGAAGAGCGGCACGACGAGGCTCGCGATCGCAGTGGACAGCCTGCTCGCGCCGCCGCCCAGGGTCCGGCTGCTGGGGACGCCGATTCCGCTCGGCGTGCCCGTGCCCGACGGTGGACGATAGCGACCAACAGCTTCGTGCCCCGGGGCGGCGACTCGACGCCGCCCTTTCACCTGAAGATCGGAAAGGACTCGCTGATGCAGGCGAGACGGAAGCTGGGCATTCCTGCGCTCTCGGGCGCCGCCGCACTCCTGGTCCTGCTGGTAAGTGCCCGCCCCGTCGAAGGGCAGGCCGAGCTGCGTGCTCGCTCGGACGCTTTCCTCGCGGCGCAGCTTTCCCAGCCCAGGGTGGACCGGGCCCGGGAGCGACGGGACGAAACGGTGCGGACGGCATTTGCAGCCGCGGGCGTCGCATTCCCGGCAGCGCACCTGTACCTGCGCGCGTTCAAGCTGGAGCGCGTGCTCGAGCTCTGGGCCCGCAACCCGGAGGACGACACGTACCGGCTGGTCGCGACGTACGACCTCTGCCGCACCTCCGGCGGGATCGGGCCGAAGCGGGCGGAGGGAGATCGGCAGGTCCCGGAAGGCTTCTACCGGATCACGTCGCTGAACCCCGCA
>DATHVV010000032.1:0-10363 GCA_035461105.1 Longimicrobiales bacterium
CCGGTCGGCCCCGACGACGCGGGCGAGCGTGGGCGACATGCGCGCGTTGAGGTCCGGATCGTTCACGAGTACGGGATTGCCGCGCTCGTACACCAGCTCGAACGAGCCACCGCCGGCCTTCGTGATCCCGTCCAGGATCTCGCGCATGCGTCGCTCGATCAGGTCCTGGACCTCCGGGTCGAACGTACGGACCGTACCCTCCAGGTGGACCTCGCCGGGGATGATGTTGTGCCGCTCGCCGCCGCGCATGATGCCGACCGTGACCACGCCGCCGGCCAGACCGGACAGGTTGCGCGAGCGGATGGTCTGGAGCGCGAGCACGGCCTGCGACGCCATCACTACGGGATCGACCGATGCCTGCGGTTGCGCCCCGTGGGCCTGGCGACCGATGATGCGCGCGCTCCAGCGGTCGGACGCGGCCATGGCGGCGCCGGGCGTGATGCCCAGCTGCCCCACCTCGAGCGCGGGCACGGAGTGGAGCGCGAAGATGGCCGCGGGCGCGGGGTCGTCGAACGCGCCCTCGCGCAGCATCAGCTCCGCACCTCCTTCCTCTCCGGCCGGCGGCCCCTCTTCGGCGGGCTGGAAGAGGAAGAGCACGGTGCCGGCGAGGTCCGCGCGCAGGTCCGCGAGCACGCTGGCGGTGCCGAGCCCCACCGCCGTGTGGATGTCGTGCCCGCAGGCGTGCATGACACCCACTTCCCGGCCCTCGTAGACGGCACGCGCGGTGGAGGCGAACGGCAGGCCGGTGGCCTCCGTCACGGGTAGCGCGTCCATGTCGGCGCGGACGGCGACGACCGGTCCCGGGCGCGCGCCGCGCAGCACGCCGATCACGCCGGTGTGCGCCACGCCCGTGCGCACCTCGAGGCCGAGCGAGCGGAGGTGTTCGGCCACGAGCGCGGCCGTGGCCGTCTCCCGGTTGCCGAGCTCCGGGTGCTGGTGGATGTGGCGGCGCAGCTGGGTGATCTGCGGCGCGTGCCGGGTGACTGCGGCGTCCACCGCAGCCGGGGTCTGCCCGGCGGCAGGGCTCGCCGCCAGGACCGGTGCGGCGATCAGCGTTGCCAGGATGGCGGCCGCCGTGGGGTTCATGGTTACCGTGCGCGGTGATGGGGAAGGGAACCGCATTGTTCACCCGCGGGGCTCGCATGCACAACCCCTGCGCGCGGCACCCTCGGGCGCGCGGCCCCTTCGCGCGCTACATTCCCGCCGCCGCGGCGCGAGCGCGCTGCGGCCTGCGATACCGATACACCGTCGCTTCCGGAGCCCCATGACCCGCACACCGCTGCTCGCCCTTGCCCTGCTGCTGGCCGCGCACGCCAGCGTCGGCGCCCAGGTGCCCGACGCCGAGTATGCCGCCCGACGTGACTCCCTCGCCCGGCGGATGGGTGAGGGCGCACTCGTCGCCTTCGGCGCTCCCGACTTCGTGGGCCACCAGTTCGTGTTCCGCCAGCTGCCGGCGTTCGACTATCTGACCGGCTTCCGCGAGCCCGATGCCGTGCTCGTCATGGTGCACCATGATGCGGTGGTGCGATCGAGCCTGTTCACGCTCACGCCTTCGGTACGGACCCAGCTCTACGACGGCTTCCGCGAAAGTCACGAGGCGCTCGCCGCCCGCACCGGCTTCCAGGCGAGACCGCTCGACGAGCTGGCGGAGTACGTGGATTCGCTGGCCGCGGCGGGTGTCGCGATCTTCGAGCTGCGCGACTTCCGGACGGCCGACTACGCGTACCGGGACACGCTCACCCGCGGCGCGTCCTTCGTGAAGCAGCTGCGGCAGCGGCATTCCGGTCTCGCCGTCCGTGACGTGCATCCGCTCGTGAGCGACATGCGGGCCCGCAAGAGCCCCGCCGAGCTGGCGCTGCTGCGGCGCGCCATCGACATCACCGATGCCGCGCACCGGGCCGCGCTCCGGGCGGTCCGACCCGGAGCCTGGGAATACCAGGTAGAAGCTGACATCGAGCACGCGTTCCGCCGCGCCGGCGCCGATGGCCCCGCGTTCTCCAGCATCATCGGCTCGGGACCGAACGCCACCACGCTGCACTACGTGAGCAACGACCGGCAGATGCAGGCAGGTGAGGTGGTGGTGATGGACATCGGTGCGGCGGTGGACGGGTACGCCGCCGATGTCACCCGCACCGTCCCGGTGAGCGGGCGCTTCTCGCCCGAGCAGCGCGCCATCTACGAGCTGGTGCTGGAGGCGCAGAAGGCCGCCGAGGCGCTGGTACGTCCCGGTGCCTCCGCCGGGGCATCGCTCGAGGCGTCGCGGCGCGTGCGGCTGGAGGGACTGGCGCGGCTCGGTCTCATCGAGTCGCCCGAGGCGACGTTCGATCCGCCCTGGCCGGTGGACTGCGACGCCCGCCCCGACCAGTGCCTCCAGGGCACGCTCTTCATGATCCACGGGATCTCCCACGGGATCGGTCTCGAGGTCCACGACCCGGCCTCGTTCTACGAGGGTGATGCCTATCAGCCGGGCGATGTCTTCACCATCGAGCCGGGCATCTACATCAGCTCCCGGGCGCTCGAGCTGCTCCAGGACACGCCGAAGAACCGCGCGTTCGTGGCCGCGGTTCGCGAGATCGTCGCCCGCTACGACAACATCGGCGTACGCATCGAGGACGACTACGTCGTCACGGGCACCGGCGTGGAGCGATTGAGCACGGGCGCGCCGCGGGAGATCGAAGAGATCGAGCGCGCCATGGGAAATCCGACGACCTGACCCGACCCGCGCGGCGGATCGCCGCCGCTCCGAAGCCCGGATTACGACCGGCTCGAGGCCGCCCAGGCTCCAATCCGGGGGGTCGCGGCCCGCCGGGCAGCGGCCGCGGCCACCGGGCAGGGACGGCGGCCGCCCGCCGCCTGACGTTCCCCTTGCGTGCCATGTCTCCCGGGTACGGTATTCCCCCCGGCCCGGGCGCAGAATTCCCGCCGACGCGCCGATACCAGACCCTACAATCCGACCGAGGTTTCCATGCTTCCACTCCAGGGGAGGGTCGCTGCCCCGTTGCGCGCCATCCCGTTGTGGCTCCCGGTGCTTACAGTGCTGGCGCCGGTACCGGCCGCGGCGCAGCAGGGTCACCCGCTGGATCCGCCGACGTGGCAGGAGCACTGGACGTTGCTCGAGGTGCTGCGCGAGTCGAAGCGGCTGACGGACAGCACGACGTTCTCGCTGGTGCTGCTGCAGCCGCCCGAGAAGGGCCGCGTGTGGTCCTGGCAGCCGGGCACGTCATTGCCGCGGACGCTGCTCGCCGTGACGCGGACCGGGAGCACGACGTCGGAAGCGGTTGTCGACGTTGCCGGCCGCCGGCTCATCTCGTGGCGCGACGTGCCGGGCGCGCAGGCGCCGTGGCTCGAGTCGGAGTTCGAGGCCATGGCCGACAGCGTGAAGGCGCACCCCGATTTCCTGCGCGCGATGGCCGCGCGCGGCATCACCGACCTGTTCTTCATCAAGTGCGATGGCGGTCCGCCCGGACGGTTCGGGCTGGACGAGGAGCGCGGCCGGCGCATCGCGCACGTCGGTTGCGCCGATGTACGGCGCGTGCGCAACCACTGGACGCGCGGCATCGAGGGCATCACCGTCGTGTACGACATGGATGCGAAGCGCGTGCTGCGCGTGATCGACGAGGGCCCGGTGCCGGTGCCGGAGACGGTCGCCGACTACGACGCGGCCGCGGTCGGCGCGCCGCTGCCGAACCTGCACGGCATTCGCATCGACCAGCCCGCGGGGCCGGCCTACCGGCTGGAGGGCAACCAGGTCGAATGGGGCGCCTGGCGCTTCCACGTGCGCCCCGACCAGCGGGTCGGGCCGGTCGTCTCGCTGGTGCGCTGGGTGGATGATGAGCGCGAGCGGCCGATCCTGTACGAGGGCTCGCTCTCGGAGATCTTCGTGCCCTACATGGACCCTGCCGCCGGGTGGTACACGCGCAATTTCCTGGACGCCGGCGAGTACACGGTCGGCGGCCTGATCAAGCCGCTCAGCCGCGGCGCGGACTGCCCCGACCACGCCTCGTACCTGAACATGGTCGTGACCGGCGACGACGGCCGGCCGCGCGACGTGCCGGACGTGATCTGCATCTTCGAGCGCTACGCGGGCGACATGTCGTGGCGGCACCTGTCCGAGACCTACGAGGGCCGGCCGAAGCGCGACCTGGTGGTGCGCGCCGCCGCGGTGCTCGGCAACTACGACTACGTCTTCGACTGGGTATTTCAGCAGGATGGCAGCATCCGCATCGCCACCGGCGCGACCGGCATCGCCGAGGCGAAGCCGGTTTCGCCCGCTACGGCGCTCGTCGCGGCCGCCGCGGTCGGCGGGACGAACGGCAGCAACGGCACGAACCGGAGCGCGCCCGCGCGCGCCGATGCGTACGGCCGCTTCGTGGACGGACACATCGTCGCCGTCAACCACGACCATTACTTCAGCTACCGGCTCGACCTCGACGTGGACGGGCCCACGAACACGGTGATGAAGGATGCGCTGAAGACGGTGCGCCTGCCGGACGATCACCCGCGCCGCAGCATCTGGATGGTGGAGGGCGCGCCGCTGCGCACCGAGTCGGAGGCGAAGCTGATGGTGGACATGCAGCGTCCCTCGCTCTGGCGCGTGATCAGCGAGCGCGATCGGAACCGGAACGGCTACCCGACCAGCTACCAGCTGGTGCCCGGTATGAGCGTGCACACGCTGCTCTCGGAGGACGACTGGCCGCGCCAGCGCGCCGGCTTCATCGACCATCACCTGTGGGTCACGCCCTACCACGCCGACGAGCGCTACGCCGCCGGCATGTACCCGACGCTCAGTGAGCCCGGGGAGGGACTGCCGCGCTGGACGGCCGCGAACCGCCGCATCGAGCGGACCGACGTGGTGCTGTGGTACACCGCCGGCATGCACCACGTGGTACGCGCGGAGGACTGGCCGGTGATGCCGGTGGTCTGGAACACGTTCGAGCTGAGACCGTTCGACTTCTTTGGCCGCAACCCGGCGCTGCGCGCACCGGTGCGTCCTTAGCACTTCGCTGGCCGCGCGCTGCGCTACTCCCAGCGCTGCGGCCGATTGACCGCCCGGGTCACGGCAGGTTAGCCTGCCGGCCATGAAATCACTCGGGCTCTGGACACTCGCGCTGCTGCTGATGCTCGCCTCCGCCGTCTGGCAGCGGCGGACCGGCCCCTCCTATCCCGTGCGTGGCGAGCTGCCGGCCGCGCCCGGCGCGCTCGCCTACCAGCTGCCGCGCAGCCACGTGACCACGAGCGGGGCGGTCGTGAGCGTGCCCGCGGTCCGTCCGGGCGGTGCGCTGATATGGCGTCGCTATCCCACCGACGAGGCGTTCGAGCCGATCCCGCTCGCGGTGCGGGGAGACAGCCTCGCGGCGGTGCTGCCTCCGCAGCCGCCCGCGGGCAAGGTGGAGTACTACGTCGAGCTGTACGGCGTCACGGACACGTTGCGGCTGCCGGCGCACGAGGCGGCCGTGCTCCGCTACCGCGGCCCGGTCTCGGCCGCTGCGCTGCTGCCGCACGTGCTGCTCATGTTCATCGCGATGCTGATCGCGGTGCGCGCGGCCCTGGGCGCAGCGGTCGGTCGCGACGAGCCGACGCTCGCCTGGCTGGCGCTGCTGGGGTTCACGATCGGCGGGCTGGTGTTCGGGCCGATCGTGCAGCAGCAGGCCTTCGGCGCCTACTGGACCGGCGTGCCGTTCGGCTGGGACCTCACGGACAACAAGACGCTGATGATGTGGCTGGCGTGGCTGGTCGCCTGCCTGGTGCCGCTCCGCCGACCGTCCTGGCGACGCGGACTCGTCCTGGTCGCGGCGGTGATCACGATCGCGGTCTACCTGATCCCGCACAGCACGCGCGGCAGCCAGCTGGATTACGAGCGCAACGAGCTGGATGCGGTGAGCGGCCGAACCATCGAGTCAGGGTCGAGCCGACAGGTCTGAGCGCGGGTCAGTTTACGGGGCAGCGCCCGGATCCGGTGAGCCGGCGAGGCGACGCGCGACGGTCAGGTGGTAGACCGGCTGCAGCTGCTCCAGCGTTACCATGACCTTGCCTTCCGCCTGCAGCTCGAGCAGGACCCTGCCGAGGATCGCCATGAGCTCGCGGGAACGGCGCGCCGCGATCGTCTCCGCCGTGAGCGAAGCGACCTGCAAGAGGTGATCGCCCAGCCAGGCGGCTTCCGGGACGTCGGGCTGAAAGAAACCCTCGAGCGGCGCCGCGAACGCACTGTACGCCACGTCGAACGTGGTGCCGTACTGGTGCGTGCTGCGCCCGGTCGTCGCGTTCGGATTCGTCCGCCGCAGCCGCTCCTGGTCCTGGGCGGTACGCAGCGCCGAGGTGATCTCGAGCCGGAAGCGCGGCACGTCCAGCTCCACGAGCGCGTGCTGGAACCGGCGCGCAAGCTCGCGCAGCAGCGCCTCCGCGTCCGGCGTCAGGTACGGCGCGGAATGGTCGAGCCGCCGCACCACCCAGAACTCCGTGCTGTCGGCGAGCCGTACCAGTCGGCCGTCCCCGACCAGTCGCTGCAGCTCACTCTCCGCCGGATTCGGTGGCACACCGAGACGCGCCGCTACGGAGAGCTGCGCTTCGTTGCCGAAGCGCTGCAGCGCCGCCTCGTCGGAGGGGCGCAGCAGCGGCAGCGGCTGGAAGATGGCATCGATGGAGTCGGCGCGGACGTTCAGGCGCATCATCTCCCGCTCCAGCGCGCTCGACAGCGCAGCGCCCGGCTCATCGCGGCTGCGCTCGACGACGTCGCTCCCCGACTGCGCGGTACAGGATGTCAGCAGCGCGACGAGGGCCGTCGCCGCCACTCGACGCTTCACTCGGGTCTTCCGTTCACGGCCGCGCCGCGCCGGCCTCGGCGATGATCGCCGCGTCCACGTCCGCCGCGTGCCAGGCGGCGAGCAGCTGGCCGTACGCCCGCGCGGCGTTCGCGCCGTCACCGGCGGCGCGGCTCGCACGCGCGAGTCCGAGCAGGCTGTTGACGCGGCCGGGCGTGAGCTGCAGGCTGCGCTCGAACACCGCCACGGCGTCCAGGGCCCGACCCACCCGCAGCAGCGCACTGCCGAGCAGCTCCTGTGTGCGGAGCGTGCCGGGGGGGCCGACCAGCGGGCGGCCGCCGGGCAGGGCCTCGAGCAGCGCGATCGCGGCGGCTTCGTCGCCGCGGTGAATCGCCGCGAGCGCGTCGGCGTGTGCGAGCGCCAGGCGCAGCTGCGCGGCATCGGGGCTGCCCGGGTCGAGGCTGGCGAGATGGGTGCGCACGCCCCCGGCGACGTCGTCGTCGGCATGCCCGGGTGCCGCGACGTCCCCGCAGGCCGCGGCGGCGACGACCGCGCGGTAGGTCGCGCCGAGCTGCATGAAGCGCTCGCGCTCCGAGCGGGGCGGGCCGGCCGGCACGAACGCGCGGGCGCTCGCGCAGACCGCTCCGGACCAGCGCGCAGGCCGCTCCCCGGCACGCTCCAGCGCATGCGCGGCTACCGCGAACTCGAGCCAGCCGGTCGCGACTCGTGCGTCGACGGCGTACGGGCCGCTCAGGTCGAGACCCGCGAGCACCGCGCGCGCCGTATCCACCACAGCGGCGGCTGCCTCGTAGCGGCCCTGCTGCAGGTAGCCGTACTGCAGCCACTGCAGTGCGTGGAAGCTGAGTGCACTGTGCGGCAGGCCGCGCTCCCGGATGTCGGCACGGGATGCGGCCCAGGCGCGTTCGTTCGACGCCACCACGTCATCCCACATGCCGAGCTGCAGGAAGATGTGCGAGGGCATGTGCAGCGCGTGCTCGGCATCCGGCGCGATCTCGGAGTACCTGCGCGCCGCCTCGAGGCCGCGGGGCGCGTACTCGGGATCATCCGTCGCGTGGATCAGGTAGTGGGTGCCGCCGGGATGCCGTGGGCTCGTACGGAAGACGCGCTCGGCCAGGTCGATCGCCTCGGTGCGCAACGCCGGGCGCGCCGCCGCCGGGACGCCGCCCACGTACTCGAACGTCATCACGGCGAGCGCGGCGAACGCCGCCGCGTCGACGTCATCGGGATACTGCGCGACGACGCTGCGCATCGAGTCCGCGAACGCGCGCGCGCGCGTCGCGTGGTCGGCGTCCATGAAGTACGCCTCGACCGCGGCACCGTACGCCCGCTCGCGGGCGCTGCCCGCCCGCGCCAGCCGCGCCGCGCGGCTCGGTGCCAGGCGGGCGAGCGCGACCCGGGCGGTAGCCGGGTCGTCCTGCCCCCAGAGCGGGTGCGAGTACGTCAACGCCTCTCCCCAGTACGCCATCGCGAAGCCCGGATCCGCCAACTGCGCGGCGCGGAACGACTCCGCCGCCTGGTCGTACTCGAAACTGTGCAGCAGCGCGAGCCCGCGCAGGAACATCGGCTGCGCCGCCGCCGCGCCGCTGTTCTCGAATTCGACCACGCCGAGCGCCTCGCCGTGTCCGCCCGCGTGGTCGTGGCGCTCGGGCACTTGCGCGGACAGCGCCGACGCTGTGAGTGCAGAGCCGGTCGCGGCGCACAGGAATGCGGCGGCGAGCAGCAGCAGTGAGATGCGCACGTGAGCCTCGGGACAGGAGTGGAACCGCGACCCGCAGTCGAACGCGGGGAGGGCCTCCATGCTAATCTGCCGGATGCCAGCGCGGAAGAAGCAGGTCGCCTGTGGGCTCGGTGCCACTGCCCGAGTCTGCCTCCTGGAGCCGCCTGCGGAGGCCTGGACTCAAGCGTTCCGGGGTCGTTGCGCTCGCGACGGCGCTGGTGCATCATCGTGACGCGCTGTCCAGGTCGTCCTCGAGTCGGCCACCTCATGTTGCACCGCCGCGCTGCTCGCGCAGTTCGTCGCCGGTTACTCCGCCGGCATCCTGCGGACCCCGAGGTTGGAGGCTGTCATGATGATTCGCCACCCCAGGTCATGCCCCGGTGTTGCCTGGCTGCTGCTGATCCCGGTCATGGCGGGTTGCGGCAGACCTGCGCACGCCAGCCTGGACGCGCGGGACGTCGCCAGCGACCGGATGACGGGTCCGGCGGCCGGCCTGCCCACCGGCCCGGTGACGCAGGAGCAGGTGCTGAGGGGCCGGCAGCTCCTGCTCACCCACGGATGCAGCGGCTGCCACGGCGGCCTCGGCAACCCGGCGTCCGAGCGCTGGCTCGCGGGTCAGCCGGCCGACACGTTCCGCATCGGACCGTTCCTGGCCTGGCCCCGGAATCTCACCCCGGACGATGAGACCGGTCTGGGCCGGTTCAGCGAGCGGCAGATCTTCAATGCGCTGCGCTACGGGTTGCGTCCGAGCGCGACGCCCGACGTCGAGATCACGTCGGGAGTGCCCGGCGAGGGCAATCATCCCGTCCACCCCGATTACCTGTCTCCCGCGATGCCCTGGGTGTGGTGGCGGTACATGTCGGACCGCGAGCTGTGGGACATCGCTGCGTACCTGAAGCACGGCGTGAGGCCGGTGCAAAATCACGTACCCGACAGCGGCGCTCCACCCGATCTATGGGCGAGCGAGTTCGCTGCCGAGAAGATCGGGACTCACGAGCTGCCACCCTTTCCCGCCGAACACGAGCAACCCGGTCCGCCGGAGCGGCGCGAGCAGGTGCTGCGCGGTCGAACCCTGGTCTCGACCCGGGTATGCGCCGGGTGTCATGGCGGCGTGTGGCGCCCGGACCAGGAGGGCTGGATGGTCGGGATGCGCAGCGAAGAGCAGGAGTTCCAGATCGGTCCCTTCAAGACCCGTCCCCGCAACCTGACGCCCGACAACACGACGGGCCTGGGCCGCTTCAGCGAGCGGCAGATCTTCAATGCGCTGCGCTACGGGTTGCGCCCGGGCGAGACACCCGACGTGGAGATCACCTCCTCGACGCCCGGCGAGGGCAACCATCCGCTCAATCCGAAGTACCTGGCTCCGCCGATGCCCTGGCCCGAGTGGCGTCACCTGTCCGACGAGGAGCTGTGGGCTATCGCCGCCTACCTGAAGTACGGGGTGAAGCCCGTGCCGCACCGGGTCGAGGACAGCGAAGGACCGCCCGACTTCTGGGTGAGCGAGTACACCGTCGAGAAGATCGGCACCTATCCCGCGCCCGCGTTCCCGACCGCGCGGGAACGGCGCGACTGAATGACCTGTCAACGCGGCTCGACACGGGGTGATTCTCATGCCGGCACCAGCCACCGAGCTGCAGTGGTCCATCGCCCCGTACTTCATCGTTCCGGATGTCGTTGCTGCGGCCAATTACTACCGGGATACGCTCGGGTTCGGCTATGAGCGGTTATGGGGCGATCCGCCCGCCTTCTGCATGGTGCAGCGTGCCGGCGTGGTCATCATGCTGAGCCAGATTGACGTTCCCGCGGCGGCGCGACCGAATCGCCTGGTGGATCCGGCCGGGGAGTCGTGGGACGCGTATGTCTGGGT
>DATHVV010000033.1:0-28180 GCA_035461105.1 Longimicrobiales bacterium
GCGTTGCGCTGCATCGCGAAGCAGCAGCTGCGCAGCTGGCGCGCGGCCGCCGTGCCCTGCCCGCACCGCGGCAAGGCTGTACAGCAGGAGCGTGTGTCCGGGTCGGAGCGCAAGTGCGCGCTCGAAGAGGGTGTCGGCCGCTACGAGATCGCCGGCGCGGTAGGCACTGCCGGCCGCACTGGCGAGCCGGCGCGACTCGCGCACCTCGGCCGGCGTCTGGCCGACAGCACTCGAGGCACCGGCCATCAGCAGCAGCCAGGCGCAGCAGGCCGCACGACACCTGCACGACTCCAGCTTCATGATCACGCCTCCAGACTCCGTTCCATGAGAAGTGACACACATCGGTACAGCCCGGCAGAGGCACCCCGTCAACCTGAATCCACCGCCGCGCTACTGACGGCCAGGACTGCGGCTCGCACCGCGGATCGAATGTCCTGCAACGTGCCTGCGGTGACCTGGTCATCGAGCGCCGGCGTCTCCATCGGATCGACGCCGAACAGCACCGCATAGATGCTGTGGGCGGCGACGAGCGCCCCCAGATAGCTCGGATGGAAGCCATCCGGCCCGTAGAGTGGCAGCGTCGCGTCGCGCTTCCAGGCCTCCACCCAGGCGCTGCCCGCGGGGATGAAAAGGGCCTGCGCCTCCGCAGCAGCCATAGCATAGGAATCGTGCACGGCGTCGAACGCGAAGCGCCGACTTGCGTCCGGCCACACCATGTACAACGCCGGCTCGCCGCCGGCCGTGCGCACGGCATCCGCGAGCGTGCGCGACCATGTGATCAGATGGTCGCGGCTGTCGGGCAGCGATGAAGGTCCCTGCTGCATGATCACCACATCCGGCCGGAGTCGCGTGATCTCCGCGGCGATGCCGTCATTCCAGTGGTCCTCGAGCGCATAGTTCGGGTACGCGATGGTACCATGGCTCATGGAATGACCGGCGCGATTCGCAAGCGCCTGCACGAGGCCCGGCACGTCGTGCGTGTAGGTCAGCGAGTTGCCGACGAACAGCACGCGCACGTTCGCCGGCGGGATCTCAATGGTCGGGCCGGTCGGTGACGTGGCCGAGCAGCCGGTAAACGATGCCAGCCAAGTAACCAGCACGAGCCATGTGCGCATTCCCAGCTCCTCGCGTTCGGGTCGCAGGCGGACCGGCCGACGGGTACCAAGTGAACGCCTGTCGGGGCGGCCCGCGAGCGGCCGCGGGACCACAGGCGCTGCTGGAGGACAGTCCGCGCGCTGGTGGTGCGAATGAACTTGATGCCGTGGTGCGGTGTCGGTAACGTAGGGGAGTCGTCGTCGACTCATGCCGAGGAAGTGGATGCCGCCGAGGGTCATCATCATCGACGATGAGCAGCACGCCCGTCGCAAGATCCGCCAATTCCTGGAAGCCGAATTCGACGTCGAGGTCGTAGGCGAGTTCTCCGACCGCGACAGCGCGGTCACGGGCATCCGCACGCTCGATCCCGAGCTGGTCTTTCTCGACGTGCAGCTCCGGGCCGCGACGGGTTTCGACGTGCTCGAGGAAATCGGTCCGGAGTCAATGCCGGCGACCGTATTCGTGACGGCGTATGACGAATACGCCGTGCGTGCGTTCGAGGTCCATGCCGTCGACTACCTGCTGAAGCCGTTCGACCGGCAGCGGTTTCGCACGGCAATGGAGCGGGCGCTCGCGCGCCTGGCGCAGCGCGAGGCCTCGAGCCAGCTGCTGTCGCTCCTGCAGGAAGTCAGAGCGGCGGTGCCGGCCGGTCGTGGCCTGAAATGGATCCTCGTCAAGCGCCGCGATCAGTCGAGTGTACTGCTGCAGACCACGGACATTCACTGGATCGAAGCCGCCGGCAATTACGTCTACCTGCACACCGGTACCGGCCGGTACCTGCATCGCGACTCGCTCGGGATGCTGAGTGCGCGGCTCGATCCAACTCAGTTCGTACGGGTGCATCGATCGGCTATCGTCAACTTCAGCTTCATTCAGCAGGTCAAGCCGTGGGGTGGCGGCGATTACGAGATCCGCATGACGTCGGGTGACCGACTGCGGCTGAGCCGGCACTACCGTGAGGCCTTCGACCGGGCCCTCGAGCGGAGCTGAGCGTGCGAGCTCGCTCCCCGCTTCTTCTCATCTTTCTCGGCTGGACGCTCTACGGCTTCGTGCTGCTGGCGCAATCGGTGCTCTGGTGGGTCGCCGTTGACCGGCGACCGGCATTCTGGTTCGCACCGGTGATCCATGCGCTGGTGATCGTGTGGACCTGGGCCGCGTTGACGCCGGCGATCATGTGGCTGGCCCGCCGGTATCCGGTGACGCACGGACCTTCGGCGCGTACCTGGGGCGTGCACCTGGCCGCGGGCCTTGCGGTGACCGTCATCACGGCATGCGTCGAGACCACCATCAACAATGCTCTGCCGGGCACCAGCACGTCCCGTCTCGTCCTGACGTACGTCGATCGTTTCGACGTCAGCTTCTTCTTCTACGCGGGTACCGTGGCGTTCACGCACGCGCTCGAGCATCGGCGCCTCGCGCGGGAGCGCCAGCTGCGCGCGGCCCGACTCGAAGCGGAGCTCTCGCAGGCCCAGCTGCGCGGACTCCGTATGCAGATCCAGCCGCATTTCCTCTTCAATGCGTTGAACACGGTGTCGTCGTTGATCCAGCGGGATGCGGAAGCGGCGGATCGCATGATCACCCGCCTCGGCGAGCTGCTCCGGCTCACGCTGGAAGAGCGGGACTCGCCCGAATCGTCACTGCATCGTGAGCTGGAGGTCGTGCGTCGCTACGCGGAGATCGAGCAGATCCGATTCGGTGAATGGCTCACCGTTGAATTCGACATCGCGCCCGATGTGCTCGAGGCCCGCGTGCCGGGCATGCTGCTGCAACCGCTGATCGAGAACGCAATACGCCACGGGATTGCACCGCTGCAGCGTCCCGGCCACGTCTCCGTGAGCGCTCGCCGGTCGAATGACGAGCTCGTGCTGACGGTGCAGGACGATGGTATCGGGTTTCCCGCTGCCGGCGGGGTCCGACCCGGTATCGGGCTGAGTGCCACGTCGGAGCGGCTCGAGCACCTGTACGGGCCGGCGCACGACGTCCGGATCTCGGCTGCGGAGCCGACCGGCACGACGGTGACGCTGCGCATGCCGTTCGCTCCGATCACATCTCCACAGGCAGATCCATGTGTGCATCCTGGGGATTGACCGCCTTCGTGCTGGTGGCCTGGCCGACTACCGTCGGCGCACCCACGTACTTCCAAGTAGCTCCCATGTGTCATGCTGATCCTGAAACCCCTCCGTGGTTTGCATTCGACCGCCAAACAGAACGATGCCACTTCCGGTGAACGCCAGCTTGGCCATACCGCGGGCTGAAGGGCCCTCACTGCTCAGTTGCTTCCAATGCTCCCCATCCCAGGCCCACGTGTCTCCAAAGTCGCCAGTCCCGTCGCGGCCGCGTCGCAACGCGTCGGGTCCGGCACCTCCGAAGATCACGATGTGACCGCGTCTTTCGTCGATGGCTGAACCGAAGAACCATCGGGCTGAAGGTGCGCGCGCTTCCAGGCGGTGCCAGCTCCTGCCGTCCCATTCCCACATGTCATCCAGGTACCCCTCCGCGTCGCGACCGCCGACCAGGAGGCAGCGCTGACGGCTGAGATCGTAGAGGAATGCATGACCGGCCCTCGGCCTGGGACCGGTGCTGTCCACCTGTGCGAGATCCTCACCCGCTCCCGCCCATTCCCAGGTCTCACCGCGGTAGGTTGCCGACGCATCCCAACCCCCGAAGATGACGACGCGTTCACGGCGCCGGTCGTAGCACATGCCGGGCTCGCTCAGCCCTGCCTGGAAGTTGCCCCCGATCGCTTTCCACTGGCCGTTCCTCCACTCCCATAGCACACCTTCGGCGCGCACGGCTGTCGCGAAGCCGCCGCCGAACAGGATCAGCGAATTGCGCGCGGAGTGATGGACGACGCGGTGGCTACTGCGCGGGAATGGCAGCGACGAAACCTCGACCCAGTCCCTTCCGTTCCAGGCCCAGATATCATCGAAGTAGTGGTAGCCATCACCCCGTCGGGTACTGCCACCGACGAGATATACGCGCGCTTCACCAGCATGGTAGACGACTTGATGATGGGCACGCGGCTCGGGACCTGCTTGCGCGAAGGACGACCGTGGCCCGGGATCAGGCGACTCGGACTGCGCAGTGAGATCGGAAGCCGGGACCAACGCGCACCAGCAAGCCAAGGCAAGTCGCTGGCGAATGTGCATTGCTACCACCCAGGAAAGGTGAGCAGGCAGGGCGCCTTGCACTGTCCCTGAACTTGGATGCCGCACGCAGCGGCAGGGTTTGCGCGGACAGACGTGACGTCTCCTGCTCCATTGGCAGTGAATCTCGCGACGACTCTGACTCGCGACTCGTCCCAGCCATTAGCCACTGATCCCGCCCAAAGCGCATCTCGAAGCAGCACGGTCGCAGCAGCGCGGGGTCTCGTGCAAGATTGTCAGAATGTCAGTCAGGCACTCGAGACCGATCGCGGTGTTGGCCGTTCTGCTGGTTGTGTTGGGGGCTTCGGGTGCGCAGGCACAGGAATCTGCCGACACGCTCCAGAGCGCGAGAGACCGCCACCTCCAGCGAATCCGGGCAGAGATCCGCGGCCGGGAAAGCCAGCCTGCGGGCGACGTTTACAGGAACCTGCAGATTTTGAGGGATCTTCCCGCCAGCCGACTGCTCGCCATCATGGACATTGGTTTTGGGCGGTCCCTGGGCGTGACCTGCGAGCACTGCCACGACACCGGCGCCTTCCATCTGGACGTCAAGAAGCCGAAGCTCATCGCGCGCGCAATGTGGACGATGATGGGGCGGATCAATTCGGAGCTTCTCGGCTCGATTCCGGAACTCGAGGGAAGAAGCCCCACGGTCAATTGCACCACGTGTCATCGCGGGCAGGTGACGCCGGCCCTGAACCTCCCTGAACGCTGAAGCGGCGCAGCGCGAGTCAGACCACATCCCAGGACAAGGGCATGCCGGCTCGCTCCATCAATCTGTTCCTGGCGGCTCTCGTTGCGATCCTCCCCGCTCGGGCGATGATCGCTCGGAGCCAGGCAGCGAGCGAAGTGCAGCCCGCCGTCCAGCTCGCCGTGCTCGTTACCATCGACGGACTCGGGCAGGACCTGCTCGAGCGGTACGCACGACTTTACACAGGTGGCCTGCGCCGGCTGATCGAGGAGGGACGCTGGTATACGAACGCCTGCGTCGATCACGCGGTCACTGTTTCGCACCCGGGACATGTCACCTTGAGTACGGGTCTCGACCCGGCCCGGCACGGCATCGTCGATGCGGCGTTCTACGAGTCAACAGCCGACGGTGGTCGCCGGTTTGTCGATGCGGTGCGCGATTCGACCGAGCACATCCTGGGCGTGAGCGGCTCGCCCGGCGTTTCGCCGCGCCGGATTCGTGCGTCCGGTCTGTGGGACTGGTCGCGCGAGAGGAGCCCGGACGCCCGTCGGGTGGCCGTGGCAACCGGACGATACGCCTCGCTGCTGTACGCCCGCACTTCCGGCGACGTTTACTGGTTCAGCCCCTTCGCGCCAGGCTACGTGACCTCCAGCTTCTACCGCGACGCGTATCCCGACTGGATCGAGCGCTTCAACCGTGAGGAACTCCCCCGCTTCATGGCCGACACGGTCTGGACGCTGAGTGTCCCCGAGGCTGCGCGGCGGCTTGCCCGGCGCGACGACACGCCCTACGAATCTGGCGGACGGCACCCGACGTTCCCGCACCGGTTCCACGCCGAAGTTTCGGCGGAGCACCGTGGCAATCCCGTGGCGCAGGCGAACTGGCTCGCGAACACGCCGGCGGTCGACGGGGCGACGCTCGCGCTTGCCGAGCAAGCCATCCTGGCTCGCGAATTGGGCCAGCGCGCGGTGACGGACCTGCTCGTTGTTGTTCTCTCCCAGGTGGACGACATCGGCCACTGGTACGACCCGCGCAGCCTCGAGCAGCTCGACAACATGTTGCGACTCGACGCGGCGCTGGGCCGCTTCTTCGCGTTCCTCGACGAACACGTTGGATCGGGGCGCTGGGTACTTGCGTTCTCCTCCGACCACGGCATGCCTGCGGCGCCGGAGCATCGGCAGGCGAATGGCGAGTCCGCTGTCCGGGTTGCGGCCGCTGAGGTCGAGCGGGCGCTCATCGCGGCGGAGCGTGCCGCCGGATCCGGAGAACGTCAGCGTGGTGACCCGCCGCCGTCCGGGACGGCAGCGCGAGCGCAGCGCGTCGCGCAGGTCCTCGAAGCCTTCGACTGGGTTGCCGACGCCATGACTCCGGCAGAGTTATTGGGAAGGGAGCCGGCCGACTCATTCGTCACGCTGTATCGACGGAGCTATAGCCCCGACCGGGTACCGCGCTACCCCTTGTTCTCCTTTGAAAGCGGCAGGTCCGACCCGGTCGCCGGCATCGGCGTCGCCGTTCGGCTGCGCAGGGATGTCATGCTCGATCTGGATATTTCCGTGCACGGCTCGCCGTACGAGTACGATCGCCGTGTGCCGATCATCTTGCTTGGTGCCGGTGTCCGCCCTGGCAGGTCGAACGTCAGGGCGACGACCAGGGACGTGGCACCCACACTGGCTGCACTGGCCCGATTCCCCGTGCCGCCGGATCGCGACGGCCGCGCTCTCCCCGCACCGCGCCGGCAATTGCCCTGATCAAACACGGGGTGGGATTCGACCCGGTCAGGCGTTGATCTCCGCTCGTGCCGTTTCCTTCTGCGGTGCGCCGCGCAGCCACGCTTTGAGCTGCCGTTGAGCAGCGCCCCCTGGGCACCAGGAGCGACAACGCGCGTTTTTCGCGCGGTCCGTTCCTTGGGCCACGGCGTCGGGCGCCGGCGAGGCCGCCGGAAGGACGGGCGGATCAGTCTATCCGCCCCTCCCGCGCGGGCGAGCGCTGCTGCGGCGGATTCAGCGCGCGGGCAGCGGCGGCGTCCACCGAGCGCACGTGCAGGTCGCGCTGCGGGAAGGGAACCGCGATCCCGGCCTCATCGAACCGGCGCTGGATCTCGGTGAGGATGACGCTGCGCACCTGGAGACGGCTGCGTATGGCCTTCACCCAGACGCGCAGCTCGAAGTCGAGCGAGCTGTCGCCGAACCCCATGAACAGCGCTTCGGGCGGTGGATCGGAGAGGGTCAGCTCGTGGGTGGCGCCGGCCTCCGCCAGGATATTCAGGACCGTGGGAATGTCGGTTCCGTAGGCGACGCCGACCTCCATGATGACGCGGGCGGTGGGGTTCGTCAGGGTCCAGTTGACCACTTTCTCGGAGACCAGGTCGGTATTCGGCACGATCATTTCCGACTGGTCGAACGTCAGCATGATCGTGGAGCGCAGGCCGATCTTCGTGATCGTGCCCCATTCATTCCCGACGATGACGGTGTCGCCAACCCGGACCGGCCGCTCGAAGAGCAGGATCAGGCCGCTCGCGAAATTGCTGACCAGGTTCTGCAGGCCGAAGCCGATGCCGATGCCCAGCGCGCCGGCGACGATGGCGAAGTTGCGCAGCTCGACGCCGAGCACCGCGAGGGCCACGAAGATCCCGATGGTGATCAGGAAGTAGTGGACCAGCCGGTTGATCGACTCGCCGACGCCGCGGTCGAGATCCCAGCGCCGGTATACCTCGGACTGTACGACGTTGCGGATCAGCCACGAGACGACGACGGCGATGTAGAGGACGAGGGCACCGAGCAGGATGCGGCCGATGGTGACGCGTATCGGTCCGGCATCGAAGCCGATGTCGATGACCCTCTGCCAGGTCGCGATGGGCGACTCCGCCAGCTGCCAGACATCGAGCAGCACCAGCACCGCCGCGATCACGGTGAAGATCTGGACGAGGAAGATCAGGCGATGCGCGAGCCGAACGGCCACACGCAGCGCCAGGTGCCGCCGAATGCCGGGGTCGCTCACGACCAGGCTGGACACGGCGCCACGGATGAGCGACAGCAGGACGATCACCACGAAGATCACGGCACCGCTGGTCACGGCGGCGTGCAGGACCCAGCGTGCGAGCGAGTCGTAGCCGAGGATGACGGCACCCAGTACCAGGGCCCACATGAAGGCGCCTACCCGGAGCGGCCAGATGCGGCGCGGATCGCTCACGTTCTCCGCGGTGGCGATGGCCGTGCGCCGCCTGGCCATCAGGGCGAAACCGGGCAGCGCGATCGCAGCCACCAGTGCGAGTCCGGTGCGGAACACCGGGGCAGGCAGCTGCATCGCCTCGAACAGGATGAAGACGGGGTAGAATGCGGCGAAGATGTAGACGGTCAGGCGCAACGCATATGCGGCGAACAGCTTTCGGGCGAGCACGGCCGCGCTGGCGCTGAAGATCGACCACACCGCCACGTCCCAGAGGGGCGGTGCGAGGAGCACGCGCTGGAGTGCGATCACGCTGGTGGCGAGCGAACCCAGCGCCCAGGGATGCTCCAGCAGTCCCGACCAGTCGCCCACCAGGCGGGCGGCCCGGCGGATCCGTCGCGCCAGCAGTCCGAGGGCGATCGCGAGCAGCAGGTGGAACAGTAGGATCGCCGCATGGTCGCGCACGAAGGCCACGTGGGCCTGGAGTTGCAGCGTGGCGCCGGGTCGCCAGGCGCGTCGGACGTTCTCGGCGAGCTGCGCCCGGTGCGGAGCGGAGAAGAGCAGCGGCTGCTCACGCTCGAGCAGCGCTCCGCGCCCGCCGCTCCGCATCGCGCTGAGCGTTCCCCGAAGCTGCTCGCCGGACGCACGCACCTCTTCGATGGTCCGCTGTGTGGCGAGCAGTCCGGCGAGCGTCGCGGACACGCGCTCGAGGATCGTGTCGATCCGGGCCTGGGCGCGGGCCAGGTCCGGTTCGACCGCGGCCCGGTCGGGGTCGGTCTGCAGGGCCTCCCGCCAGCGCGCCCAGAAGCTCTGCCGCGCCACCCACTCCTCCCGGATCCGCCCGAGCTGCTCCGCCCGCTCGGTGGCCCGCGCGCGCAGGCCTTCGATGCGCTGATCTTCCAGCACCGCCTGGTCGCGCAGGCGCGAAACCCGCTCCGGCCGTACATAATCGGAGCCGATCATTGACGCGAGCAGCGCCTGCAGCTCCGCCTGGCGACGCAGCGCGCCGCGCACGCTCGCATCGAGCTCGGCCGTGTTCCCGAGGCCCGCGATCGCCTGCTCGGCCACGCTCGCCGAATCCGCCAGTCGACTCGACCGGGTCGCGACTTCGGTCGCGCCCGGAGGCAGCTCGACCAGCTGCGGCTGCGCCGCTGCGGCAACCGTGTCCCCGGTAGCGGGCGGCTGCTGCGGCCACGCCGCGCCGGCCGACAGCACCAGCGCCAGGGCCGCTCCCAGAGTGCTCTTCAATGCCATGCGCATCCGGACAACATGTGGCCGAACCGGTGGGTGACGCCATTCGTCCGACGAACGACCCGCTTGGCGTTGCACCGGGAAGCCCGTAACATCAAGGTCGACTTGCCGTCGAAAGGCCGGCCATGCAGCGATCGCGTCACCGCTCGGCCCCGTTTCTGTCGGTGCTCACGGCCCTGGCCCTCGGCACGGCGGGAGTCGCTCCGACGCATGCCCAGTCCGGACCGGCCACACTCACGGTGCGGGTGGTCGACGATGTCGGCCGCCCACTGGCGGGGGCCGGGGTGTGGGTGGACGACCGCAGTGTCGCGACCGACGCAGCGGGCCGCGCCACGCTCGCCGGCATCAAGCCCGGGATTCACTTTGTGCGGG
This sequence comes from Longimicrobiales bacterium, assembly GCA_035461105.1. GTDB lineage: Bacteria > Gemmatimonadota > Gemmatimonadetes > Longimicrobiales > RSA9 > VEPF01. The sequence continues at coordinate 9,721 of DATHVV010000033.1, forward strand.
TCCGCGCCGACGGGTACCAGGCGGCGTCCGTCACGCTCGACTTCCCGGCGGAAGCCAGGGTCGAGATCGAAGCACAACTCCAGGTCGTGGGCGAGCGCTACGAGCTGCCGACGATTCCCGTCGAGGCCGAACGGTTGTGATCTGGAGACGGCGGGGTGGCCGCGCAAGGTAGGAATCGTCACCGCGTGAGCCCCACCCAGGGCATGCTTCGGCACAAGGCGCGCCGGGAGCGTGAATAGCAGAACGATTTCCTTGCTGGATGCCGACCCGCCTGTATCATTGAGGGACTCCAGCAGAGGGAAATCATGAAGCCGCTCGTAATCATCGGCGTTGCGCTCATCGTGCTCGGCGGGATCGTGGTGGCGCTTCAGGGCGTTTCCTACGTGCGCGACCGGCAGGAGGTCCGCGTGGGTCCGCTCGAGGTCGCGGCCGAGGAACGCGGCTTCATTTCTCCGCTCGTGGGCGGGGTCGTGCTGGCCGCCGGCGTGGTGCTCCTGTTCATGGGGCGGAGTCGCACCTGACCGGAACGGCGGCTGTGCGCATCGACGCGATCCTCCGATAGCGTCCCGGCGACGCGCGCCTGTCGGATGCACGTGCCGGTCCAGCGCAACAGCTCGGTGCGGGCAGGATGACGCGCCGGCGCTCGATTGCCGGCGCGCCGCGCGCCCGCGTCCTGACGTGGCTGGCCCTCGACACTCGCGCGCCGATGGCGGAGCTCGGCTGGCTGCTGCTGCAGGGAGGGTGACACCATGCTCGGATCGAACGAAGCAGGCGCCGGCCTCGCGCGCAAGCCGCGCAATGACGAGATCGACGTCTTCGGCATCACGCACCCCGGCCTGGTGCGACCGTCCAACCAGGACCACTTCCTGACCGCAACGCTCGGTCGCGAGCTGCACATCCTGCAGACCAGCCTGCCGCAGCCGCTACCCGAGCTCACCGTGATTCCCGGGCTGCCCGCAACTGAGCGCGTCGCATTCCTCGCCGTGGTGGCCGACGGCGTGGGCGGCAACGCCCAGGGCGGGGAGGCGAGCCGGCTCGCGGTGGAGGAAGTGACGTCGTACATCGCGCGCAGCCTGCACTGCTTCCATACGGTCGATGCCGCGCACGATGTGACGTTCCGGGAGGCGCTGGAGGAGGCCGCCCGCCAGTCGCACGCGGAGATTCTGCGACGCGCCAGCGACGATGCCACGCGCGCCGGCATGGCGACCACGCTCACGTTGTGGATCGGAGTCTGGCCCAGCGCCTACCTGCTGCAGATCGGCGACAGCAGGTACTACCTGCTGCGCGGCAACGAGCTCACGCAAGTGTCGCGCGACCAGACGGTAGCGCAGGACCTGGTCGATGGCGGCGTGCTCGCGCCGAGTGCTGCGGCGCGCACGCCGTGGGCCCATGTCCTGTCGAGTGCGCTCGGCGGGACGCTCAACGTCCCCACCGTGTCGCACGTCCAGAACGACTGGACGGCCGTGCACCTGCTTTGCAGCGACGGCCTGACGAAGCACGTCCCGGACGAGCGCATCCGCGAGCGGCTGCTCGCGATGACGTCGGCACGGCAGGCGTGCGAGGACCTGCTCCAGGACGCGCTCGATGGGGGCGGACGCGACAACATCACGATCGTGGTCGGCCGCGCATTGCCGCGATCCGAGCCGGCCGTCGCTTAGCCACGCCGCGCCGAGCACCGCGTTCTCGAACACCGACGTCTCTACGGCCGGCGAGAGGATCTCTGACCATGATCACTCCGTTGCACGACTGCCTCGGTCGCGCCACCAGGTCGGGGCAGCCCCGGCGGGCGGGCCGGCGGGTGGGCCGGCGGGTGGGCCGGCGGTTCTCGCTGGCGCTGTGCGTCGCGCTCGTGCTCGCCGGCGCCGGCTGCACCACGCTGCGCCCGTCCGATCCGACGGGGGCGCCAGCCCCGACCGAACCGCTCCGCGTCATGACCTTCAACATTCGCTATGGGACCGCACCCGACGGCGAGGACGCATGGCCGCGCCGGCGCGAGCTGGTGTTCCGCGTGATCGGAAGCTTCGCGCCGACGCTGCTCGGCGTGCAGGAAGCTCTCCGCTTTCAGCTGGACGAGATCGGCTCGAACCGGCCCGAGTACGAGGAGACGGGCGTCGCCCGGGATGATGGTGCCGAGCAGGGCGAGTACAGCGCGATCCTGTACGACCGGCGGCGACTCGAGCTGCTCGTGCACGGCACGTTCTGGCTATCCGACACGCCACACCTGCCAGGCTCGAGGTCATGGGGCAACAACTTCGCGCGCATCGTGACGTGGGGACGTTTCCGCGATCGCGTGACCGGGGCCGCTTTCTACGCGTTCAACACGCACTGGGACCACGAGTCCCAGCCGTCGCGCGAGCGCAGCGCCGCACTCCTGCTCGAGCGCATTGACGCGCGCGCAACGCCAGATCCGGTCCTGCTCATGGGGGACTTCAACGCGGGCGAGGACAACCCGGCATTCCAGGCACTGCTCGCGCCACGTGATGAGCCGAACGCCACCGTGCGTCTGTACGATACCTTCCGCGCGGTCCACCCGCGCGCACGCGACACGGGCACGTATCACGCCTTCACCGGCGATCGCACGGGTGCCAGGATCGACGCGATCCTGGCCTCGCCGGAGTGGCATACGCACGGTGCCGCCATCATCACGTTCGGGGAGAACGGACGTTTCCCCTCCGACCATTTCCCGGTGACCGCAACGGTCGCGCTTTCTGCCGCGGCAGCGACCTCCCCCGGCCCCTGATCTCCTTCATCGGCTCGATCCGGTGGGGACCCGCCGCCCGCAGGTGGATCCCGGAGCGAGCGGTTTTGCTCAGCGCGCGCACCGAAAAGTCTTGACCCCGGTATGCGCCGGTAGTTACCGTCGCCCCTAAAGGAAACGTTTCCATGCCGGCGACCGGCCCTGGCTCCCGCTGTCCGATAGCAGGGTCTGGAAACGTTTTTAGGACGGCACCGGCGCCCTGCCGGTGACGCGGCGCGACGAAGCGCGGCGGAGGCCTGGAGTCATGACGGTAACGATCAGGGACGTGGCGAGCCGGGCCGGCGTATCCGTGGCCACGGTCTCGCGCGCGCTGAACCGAAGCGGTCCGGTGCGTGAAGCGACGCGCCGCCGCATCGAGGAGGCGGTGAAGGCCCTGAGGTACCGGCCGAACAGCGCGGCGCGCAGTCTCATCACGCGCCGCACTCGCCTCCTGGGTGTCCTGCTGCCGGACCTCCATGGCGAGTTCTTCTCCGAGCTGATTCGCGGCATCGACCACGCGGCGCAGATGGGAGGCTATCACCTGCTGCTGTCGAGCTCTCACGACAACGCCAACGACCTGGAGGTGGCGCTGGAGGGGATGCACGGACGCCTCGACGGCCTGATCGTCATGGCGCCCAAGGTGGAAGCCCGGGTGCTGGGTCCACTCCTGCCGGCCAACCTGCCGATCGTTCTGCTGAACTCCGCGGCCTCGGGACTGGAGTGCGATGCGCTGCGGATCGACAGCTTCGGAGGGGCGCGCGAGCTGGTGGTCCACCTGGCGGGCCACGGACACCGGCGCATCGGCATCATCAACGGCCCGCCCCGGAACTTCGACGCGGAGGAACGGCTGCGGGGATACCACGCCGCGCTGGACGCAGCAGGGCTGCAGCGGGACGAGCGGCTCGAGGTGGCGGGCGACTTCACGGCGTCGGGCGGATACCTGGCGGGACAGCAGCTGCTCGCGGTGCGACCCCGTCCGACCGCGATCTTCGCGACGAACGACGCGATGGCCATGGGCGCGCTGAGTGCGATGCTCGATGCCGGCGTCGCCGTGCCCGGGGACATGGCCCTGGCCGGGTTCGACGATGTTTCCTCGACCCAGTACACGATCCCGGCCCTGACATCCGTGCGCGGGCCGATCAGTGAGCTGGGCGCGCGCGCCGTGGCGCGCCTGGCCGCCGCCGTCTCCGCCCCGGGGACGACGGTGCACCTGGAGGAATCGCTGCCGGTCACCATGGTGCTGCGGCGCTCGTGCGGGTGCGGCGAGGCAGGCGGCAGCGGCAGCGGAGACGTGCAGGGCGGGGCAGCGGGACGAGATTCAGTACCATCCGATCAGGAGAGGACAGCATGAAAGGGCAATGGAAGTTGCGGTATCTCGCCGCTGCTGCAGCCCTCGGCTGCATGTTTGCACTCGGCGTGCCGACGGCGGAGGGACAGACCAGCACGGGGACGATCCGTGGTTTCGTGAAGAATGCGGAGGGTACGCCCCTGGTCGAGGCGGTGGTCACCGCGACTCAGCCGCAGACGAACGTGCAGCGCAGCGCCATCACCACCCGGACGGGGTTCTTCAACATTGCGGGTCTGAGCCCGGGCGAGTACGTGGTCACGGTGCAGATGATCAGCTACGCGGAGCTGGAGCGGCGGGTCCGCGTGCAGATCGGGCAGGTCCTGACCCTGGACCTGGTGCCCCGGGAGCAGGCGATCGCGCTCGGCGCCATCGCGGTCGAGGCGGAGCGTGCGACCGAGACGCGCACCCCGGAGATCGCGACCAACGTGACCCTCGAGCAGATCGAGAACGTGCCGATCAACGACCGCAACTTCCTGACGCTGGCGCTGCTCGTGCCTGGCGTCAGCAGCTTCGGCGGCAGCGTCACGTCCGGCGGCCAGAGCCCGAACAACATGAACGTGTTCCTGGACGGCGTCAGCTTCAAGAACGACATGCTGGTCGGGGGCGTGGTCGGGCAGGACGCGAGCCAGGGCAACCCGTTCCCGCAGGCGGCGGTGCAGGAGTTCCGGGTGATCACGCAGCAGTACAAGGCGGAGTATGCCAAGGCGACGAGCGCCGTGATCACGGCCACGACCAAGTCGGGCACGAACACCTGGACCGGCGAGGCGTTCCTGTTCGGCCAGAACAAGGACCTGGTAGCGCGTGACTACTTCTCGCGGGAGCGCTGCCGGGATGGGGATGACGCTACCCTGTGTCCCGACCGTCCGAAGCGGGACAAGTGGCAGGGCGGCCTGAGCCTGGGCGGTCCGATCCTCCGGGACAAGCTCTTCTTCTTCGGCACCTACGAGGGACACCATCAGAATCGCGACTACCTGGTCGAGATGCAGAACCGGGAGGCGCTCCAGGCACTGCGCCCCGATATCGTGCAGCAGCTCGCGCAGGAGGAAGGCACGTTCAATGGGCCGGTGCGCTCCAACCTCTACTTCGGCAAGCTGACCTACGTGCCGACGGTCGGTTCTCCGCACCGGTTCGAGCTGAGCACCAGCATCCGGGACGAATACGACCTGCGCGACTTCGGCGGCATCAATACCCGGGGAGCGGCGACGCAGTTCGTCAACGACGTGAACACGTTCGCCGCCAAGCATCAGTTCGCCAGCGGTGCATGGCTGAACGAGCTGAGCGCCAGCTATCAGACGTACCAGTGGCACCCGGTACCGGATGCCGGCCTCAACGCCTTCGACCTGGTCTACCGGGTGAACAACCAGGGCGTGTTGAACACCGGCGGCCGCTGCTGCCAGCAGGACTGGGTGCAGAGCCGGTTCTCGCTGCGCAACGACGTCACGCACTCGCTGGCCGGCTGGTTCGGCGACCACGTGTTCAAGTTCGGCGCCAACGTCGACTTTGCGAACTACGACATCACCCAGGCCAACTTCATCAACCCGCGCTTCATCTTCAACTCGAGCAACGACTACGCGTTCCCGATCGAGGCGCAGGCGGGCTTCGGCACGCCGGGTGCCGTCATCGACAACACGCAGTTCGGCCTGTACCTGCAGGACGACTGGAACGTATCGGAGCGGCTGGCGCTTAACCTCGGCGTCCGGTGGGACTACGAGACGAACGAGAGCAACAACGAGCACGTCACGCCTGCCGAGACGAGGACTGCCCTGGAGACCTACCGCGCGACGCTGCCCTGCGGCGAGCCGAGCACCGACCCGCACGTGCTGGCGCGGCAGCAGCTCTGCAACCTCGAGAACTTCATGACCGACGGGTCGCAGCGCGAGTCGTTCAAGGGCGCGTTCCAGCCGCGGTTCGGCTTCTCGTACGACCTGCTCGGCGACCAGCGGACGGTGCTGTTCGGCGGGTTCGGCGTGTTCTACGATCGCAACCGGGTGGGCACGTTCATCAGCGAGATCCAGCGTGCCCGGTTCCAGACGTACACGTACCGCTTCTCTGCGGACGGCACGACGCCGGGCACGATCGCGTGGCAGGACAGCTACTTCAGCCGGGAAGGGCTGGAGAACATTCTCACCAGCGTTCCCAATCCGCCGGCCGGGGAACTGCACCTGTACGCCAACGACCTGAAGCCGCCGCGCACCAACCAGTTCTCGGCGGGCGTCCGACAGTCGCTCGGGGCCTACCAGCTTTCGGCCAGCTACGCCGGCGTGCGCGGGCACAACTACACGGTGATGATCCGCGCCAATCGGCGGCCGGACGGCAGCTGCTGCGAGCCGGCGCCCGACAACCACTGGTCGAACCTGTTCGTCGCGAGGGACGAGGGCCGCACGTGGTACGATGCGCTGCTGTTCAAGGCGGAGAGGCGCTACTCCGAGGCGTCGCGCTGGGGCGCGCAGCTGGCCTACACCCTGGCCAGCACCGAGCAGAACGTGAACCCGCACGACCGCTTCAGCGCGCTCAACGAGTTCGCCCCGTCGACCATGGTCCGCTACCCGTCCGGCACGGACGAGCGGCATCACGTCACGGCGAACATGATCGTGGGACTGCCCTATGATTTCCGCGTGAGCGGCATCGTGGACCTGGGCTCGGGCACGCCCTTCAATCCCACGCTGGGCTTCGGGCCGGGCACGAACCCGTGCGACCACGGCAACGCCGACTGCCTGGGCGGCAACGACTACCCGCCGGGCACGACCCGCAACTGGTTCCGCCCGCGGAAGCACGATTTCATCATTCCCAACGCCTGGACGTTCCGCAACGTGGACCTGCGGGTGGAGAAGCGGCTGCCGACGTTCCGCGGCCAGGAGGTCGGGCTGATCGCCGAGGTCTTCAACGTCTTCAACTACGCCAACTTCACCGGCTACAACACCAATTACGGCCGGTACATCTGCCCGGAGGCGGAGCGGCTGAGCGCCACCACGTGCGCAGTCGAGCCGGAGATCGAGCGTAACCTGGTGGACGGGAGCCCCACGCTCGGCACGCCGACCGCCGTGGTGACCGACCTGCGCAACTTCGGCGCGCCGCGCCGTTACCAGCTGGGGATGCGCTACAAGTTCTGATCCTTCATCAGGCGGTCCCCGCCCGCGCTTTGCAGCGGGCGGGGGCCGTTTCATTTCCGGACCTGCCAGGGAGAGCCAATTGCGCCGATCCGGGTTCATCATCACATGCCTGCTCGCCTTCGGCGCGGGTTGCGCGTCGGCACCGGTCCGGCCGGCATCGGATGCGGCGTTCCTCGATGACGTTCAGCAGCGCACGTTCGCCTGGTTCTGGGATTACTCGCGTCCCGACAACGGCATCGTGCGCGACCGCGCCCCGTCGGCTTCGTTCGCGAGCATTGCGTCGGTCGGCTTCGGGCTGACGGCCTACCCGATCGGGGTGGAGCGCGGCTACATCACGCGGGCTCAGGCGCGGCAGCGGACGCTCGCCACGCTGCGCCACTTCTGGACCGCACCTCAGGGACCGGAGCCGACCGGGGACAACATCGGCTACCGGGGCTCGTACTTCCATTTCCTGGACTGGGAGACGGGGCTGCGCCACCAGCTGACGGAGCTGTCGTCGATCGACACGGCCCTGCTCATCGCGGGCGTGCTGTTCAGCCGCGAGTACTTCGGGCAGGAGCACGCCGACGAAGCGGAGATCCGCGCGCTGGCGGACTCGATCTACCTGCGCGTCGACTGGGCCTACTTCCAGGAGCCGGGGCCGGCGCTGCGGATGAGCTGGCGGCCGGAGCGCGGCTTCGGCCCGGCCGAGTGGCTCGGCTACAACGAGGGCATCATCCTGCTGGTGCTGGCGCTCGGCTCCCCGACCCACCCGGTGGGCACCGAGGCGTGGGACGCGTGGGCGGCGCGCTACCCGGGGCGCTGGGGCGAGTTCTACGGGTACGAGCACCTGATGTACGCGCCGCTCTTCGTGCACCAGTACTCGCACGTGTGGATCGACTTCCGCGGCATTCAGGACGAGTTCATGCGCGGACGCGGCATCGATTACTTCGAGAACTCGCGGCGCGCCACGCTGTCGCAGCGGGCTTACGGGGTCGACAACCCGGGCGGCTGGCGCGACTACGGGGCCGACATCTGGGGGCTGACGGCGAGCTCGGGGCCGCTGGCCGACACGATCGTGATCGATGGCAGGGCGCGCGTGTTCAGGCGCTACTGGGCGCGCGGCGCTGCGCGCGGCGACATCCGCGATGACGGCACCATCGTGCCGACGGCCGCGGGGGGCTCGATCCCGTTCGCGCCGGACGAGACGATCGCGGCGCTCCGGGCGATGCGGGAGCGCTACGGCGAGCTGGTGTTCCGCGAGTACGGCTTCGTGGACGCGTTCAACCCGACGCTCGACGTTGCCGGGGTGACACCCGCCCGCGGCCGGATCGTCCCCGGCGTCGGCTGGTTCGAGGACGACTACCTCGGCATCGACCAGGGGCCGATCATCGCGATGATCGAGAATCACCGGACCGGCCTGGTCTGGGAGTACATGAAGCGCAATTCGTACCTGGTGCGCGGGCTGTGCCGCGCCGGGTTCACGGGCGGCTGGCTGGAGGGACGCTGTGGCGAGTAGCGGCGGATTCGATCGGTTCCCGGGGTTCAGGGAGGTGGCGGCATGACGCGGACGGTGCTGGGCATCACGCTGACGGCGCTGCTGGCGGCTGCGGCGACCGGGGGGCGCACGGAAGCACGGGACGCCGCGCGAACGGTTGCAGCGGCGCTCGGGCAATCGGACGCCGCGGTTTTCATTCCGACCGACGCAACGGCCATCGCACCGACGGACGCAACTCACGTCATGCCTACGGCCGGATCCGCCGTTCAAGAGCTGCCGCTGGCGGCGCAGGCACCGCGCAACATCGTCTTCATCCTGAGCGATGATCACCGCTACGACCTGATGGGTTTCCACCCGAACGCACCGGACTGGCTCGAGACGCCCGCTCTGGACCGGATGGCCGCGGAGGGTGTGCACATCGGCAACGCGTTCGTGACGACGTCGCTGTGTTCGCCGAGCCGGGCCTCGATCCTGACCGGCCGCTACGCGCACCGCCACGGAGTGGTGGACAACACGTCGCCGATTCCCGAGGGCACGGTCTTCTTTCCCGAGCACCTGCACGCAGCCGGATATCGGACCGCGTACATCGGCAAGTGGCACATGGGGGAGGACGCGGAGAGCGACATGCCGCGGCCCGGCTTCGACCACTGGATCAGCTTCCGCGGCCAGGGCGTATACCACAACCCGACGCTCAACATCAACGGGCAGCGCCAGCAGATCCGTGGCTATACCACCGACATCCTGACGGACTCCGCGATCGCATGGCTGGAGCGGCAGCGGCGCCAGGCGGCGGACCAGCCGTTCTTCCTGTATCTCTCGCACAAGGCGGTGCACGCCGAGTTCGAGCCGGCGCCGCGTCACCTGGGTCGCTACGCGGACCGACCGATCCCGTACCCCGCGACCATGGCGAACACGGAGGCCAACTACCGGGACAAGCCGCGCTGGGTCTACGAGCAGCGCTTCAGCTGGCACGGCGTCGATTTCATGTACCACGGCCAGTTCGACTTCGACACGTTCTACCGGCGCCACACGGAGACGCTGCTCGCGGTCGATGACGGCGTCGGCCGGATTCTCGACTTCCTGGACCGCACCGGGCTCAGCCGGAACACGCTCGTGGTCTACATGGGCGACAATGGCTTCCTGCTCGGCGAGCACGGGCTGATCGACAAGCGTCACGCCTACGAGGAGTCCATGCGCGTGCCGATGCTGGCCCGGGCCCCCGGCTGGATCGCGCCGGGCACGCAGCTCACCACGAACGTGCGCAACATCGACATTGCCCCGACCTTCCTGGACCTGGCCGGAGTGGCATCGGGCCACGAGATGGATGGCCGCTCGTTCCTGCCGGCGCTCCAGGGCGAGACCCTCGCCGATGACGGCGAGTTCCTGTACGAGTATTTCTGGGAGTATGCGTTCCCGCACACGCCGACGACGTTCGCACTGCGCGGCGAGCGCTACAAGTACATCTACTACCACGGCATCTGGGACCTCCAGGAGCTCTACGACCTGGCCACCGATCCGACGGAGAGCTTCAACCTGATCCACGTGCCGGAGCACCGCGCGCGCGTCGAGCAGATGCGGGCCCGCCTGTTCGACCGATTGCAGGAAGCGGACGCGATGCAGATCCCCATGCGGCGCGGCACCTGGCAGGCGGCTGAGCGGCTGCGAGGCGGGGAGCGATGAGGCGGCGCGCCGCTGTCCGCGGGGGGGCAAGGGCGCTTGCGGCGACGCTGCGCGGACTGGTGCTCGGGTTCGCGCTCGGCGCGTGCGGCGGCGCCGGCGTGCGTGAGGCGGCCGACGTCACGCCCATGCCCGCTACCGAGCGTGAGCGTCCCAACATCCTGTTCGTCTTCACCGACGACCACGCCGCGCACGCCGTGGGCGCCTACGGCGGACATCTGGCGGAGGTGGCACCGACGGCGAACATCGACCGGCTGGCGCGCGAGGGGATGCTGTTCCGCAACGCGTTCGTGACCAACTCGATCTGCGCCCCGAGCCGGGCGGTGATCCTGACGGGGAAGCACAGCCACATCAACGGCGTGGTCGCACACAACGAGGCGTCGGCGTTCGACGGGTCGCAGGTCACGTTCCCGAAGCTGCTGCAGCAGGCCGGGTACCAGACCGCGCTGATCGGCAAGTGGCACCTGCAGACGGAGCCGACCGGGTTCGACTACTGGGAGGTGCTGACCGGCTTCGGCGGCCAGGGCAGCTACTACAACCCCGAGTTCTGGACGCCGGCGGGCACGGCGCAGGAGATCGGCTACACCACCGACATCATCACGGACAAGGTGCTGGCGTGGCTGGCGAGCGGGCGCGACCGCAGCCGGCCGTTCCTGCTGATGTACCAGCACAAGGCGCCGCACATCGGGTGGGACCCGGGTCCGGACCACCTGACGCTGTTCGACGACGTCACCATGCCGGAGCCGCCCACGCTGTTCGACGACTACCAGGGCCGCAACAGCGGTGCGCGCACGCAGAACATGATGGTCGCCGGCCTGGCCGGGCGGGTGCTGAAGCTGGAGCCGCCGACCGACATCCTGACCCCGGAGCAGCTGGCAGTGTGGAACGCGGCGTACGAGCCGAAGAACGCGGCGTTCCGTGCGGCGAACCTCCAGGGAGACGCGCTCCTGCGCTGGAAGTACCAGCGCTACATCAAGGACTACTTGCGCACCATCGCATCCGTCGACGACAACCTCGGGCGCGTGCTGCAGTACCTCGACGCGAGCGGGCTGGCGGCGAACACGATCGTGGTCTACAACTCGGACCAGGGCTTCTTCCTGGGCGATCACGGCTGGTTCGACAAGCGCTGGATGTACGAGGAATCGCTGCGCGCACCCCTGATCGTGCGCTGGCCGGGGGTGGTCCGGCCGGGCAGCCAGAATGAGCACCTGGTGCAGAACCTCGACCTGGCGGAGACATTCCTCGACGCGGCCGGGGTCGCGATCCCGGAGGACATGCAGGGGCGCAGCCTGGTGCCGCTGCTGCGTGGCGAGCGCCCGCCGAACTGGCGCGACGCGATCTACTACCAGTACTACGAGCACGGCGCGCACGGCGTGCCCCGGCACTACGGCATCCGCACCGACCGCTACAAGCTGATCCATTATCCCACGACCGGGGAGTGGGAGCTCTTCGACCTGCGCGAGGATCCGGATGAGCTGCGCAGCGTTTACGATGACCCCGCGCGGGCCGCGCTGGTAGAGGAGCTGAAGACGCGAATGCAGCAACTCCGCGACCACTACCGCGTGCCGTCGGGCGGCGATTTCCGGCGGTAGCGGCGGTGAGGCATTTCCCGGCGCTGACTACGGTGGACCGAGTCCCGGCGCTGACCACGGTGCACCGATCCCGGGCGCTGACGACGGTGGACCGATTCCGGGCGCCGACGCCCGTGCGGCGCCGCCGCCGAGTCCTGCTGGCACTGGCAGCGGTGTCGATCATTCCGGGCTGTGCCGCTCGACGGGACGGCGCGGCGGGTGGGGCACCGCAGGACGGCGCCGCCATAACCGCCGTCGAACAGCTCCCCGCCAACTCGCCCGAGCTGCCGCCCGCCCGCGCCATCGACACGTTCGTCGACTCACTGTTGTCGTTGATGACGCTCGACGAGAAGCTCGGCCAACTGACCCTGCAGGTCGGCCAGTGGACGGACGTCGGTCCGCGCGTGCGCGAGGGCGGACTCGAGGAGATCAATACGGGCGGCGTCGGAATGCTGTACGGCATCTACGGCGCGGAATACACGCGTGAGCTGCAGCGCGCCGCCGTCGAAGGGTCTCGTCTCGGCATCCCGCTGCTCTTCGCGCATGACGTGATCCACGGCTTCCGCACCACGTTCCCCGTCCCGCTCGCCGAGGCCGCGAGCTGGGATCCGGCCGCAGTCGAGCGGGCGTCCCGCATCGCGGCCCTGGAATCGTCCGCCCACGGACTGCACTGGACGTTCGGTCCCATGGTCGACATCGCGCGCGACCCGCGCTGGGGGCGCATCGTCGAGGGTGCCGGCGAGGATCCGTACCTCGGATCGGCGATGGCGGCCGCGCGCGTGCGCGGCTTCCAGGGTGACGACCTGGCCAGCCCCGGCACGGTGATGGCCACGGCGAAGCATTTCGTGGCGTACGGCGCCGCCGAGGGCGGACGCGACTACAACACGGCGGAGGTCTCCGAGCGGACCCTGCGCGAGATCTACCTGCCGCCGTTCCGCGCCGCGGTCGACGCGGGCGTCGGAAGCGTGATGGCCTCGTTCAACGACGTGGACGGCGTCCCCATGCATGCGAACGCCCGGCTCATCCAGGGACTGCTGCGCGGTGAATGGGGCTGGGATGGCATCCTGCTGAGCGACTATACCGGGATCAGTGAGCTGATGGCGCACGGTATCGCCGCTGCCCCCGCGGACGCCGGCGTCCAGGCGCTCGAGGCGGGTGTCGACGTCGATATCGTGAGCGGCATCTACCGCGGCCTGGCGAAGGAAGTCCGGGCCGGGCGCCTCGCGGAGCAGACCGTCGACGCCGCGGTGCGTCGCGTCCTCCGGGCGAAGTACCGGCTCGGACTGTTCGACGACCCTTACCGCTACAGCGACAGCGAGCGCGAGCGCACGCTGACGCTGACTGCGGAACACGTCGCGGCGGCGCGCGAGCTGGCGCAGAAGTCGATCGTGCTGCTCAAGAACGAGGAACGCGCCGGCATCCCGGTGCTGCCGCTGCGCCGCGACCTGGGCAGGCTCGCGGTGATCGGTGCGCTCGCTGACGATGTGCGCGCTCCGCTCGGCTCCTGGATCGCGGCCGGCCGACCCGATGACGCAGTGTCCGTGCTGGCGGGGATTCGCCGGGCGGTCGGACCCGGGACGCGGATGGAGTACGCGCGGGGTGCGGACGTGGTCGGCAGCGACACGTCCGGATTCGCCGCCGCCGTGCGCCTCGCGTCCGCGGCCGATGCCGTGGTGCTGGTGCTCGGCGAAGGCCACGACATGAGCGCGGAGGCGCGCAACCGCTCGTCGCTGGACCTGCCCGGCGTCCAGCAGCAGCTGCTCGAGGCCGTCCATGCCACGGGCACGCCACTCGTCGTGGTCCTGATGAACGGGCGACCGCTGTCGATTCCGTGGCTCGACGATCACGTGCCGGCGATCCTGGTGACGTGGTATCTCGGCGTGCAGATGGGCCATGCCGTCGCCGATGTACTGTTTGGCGACTACAATCCCGGCGGCAAGCTGCCGGTGACGTTCCCGCGCAACGTCGGCCAGGTCCCGATCTACTACAACCATCGCCCGACCGGGCGGCCGCCATCGGAAGACGAGCGCTACACGTCGAAGTACATCGACGTGCCGTGGACCCCGCGCTATCCGTTCGGTCACGGGATCAGCTACACGCGCTTCGTGTTCGGGCTGCCCCGGCTGAGCTCCGAGCGGCTGGGCATCGCCGACTCGCTGATCGTCCAGGTCGATGTCACGAACGCGGGCGCGCGCGCGGGGGACGAGGTGGTGCAGCTGTACACCCGGACGGAAGTCGCCAGTGTCACGCGTCCGGTCAGGGAGCTCCGGGGGTTCCGGCGTATTCATCTCACGCCGGGGGAGCGGCGCACGGTCAGCTTCGTGCTGCACGCCGACGACCTGGCGCATTACGATCGGGCCATGCGCCGCGTGGTGGAGCCGGGTCGAATCCACGTGTATGTGGGCAGCAGCTCGGAGCAGGTGCAGTCCGTGCACTTCGAGCTCGCCGCTGCGGACATCGGGGACGAACCGGACTCGGGTGGGGTCTCGGCGTCGAGCCGCCCGGCCGGGTTCACTCGCGCCCAGGAGGTGGCCGCGCGCGCGCGACCGGGGCTCACGGTTTCGCGGCGTTCCCGGATCGATCCGCCCTGAGCTCGCGCAGCGCGGCGTCGAGCTCCCGGTCGTGGGGCGCCCGACGGAGTGCCCGCTCGAGCACCTGCAGCGCTTCTGCGGGGCGGCCGGACGCGTGCAGCGCGACCGCGTAGACGTGCGCGAAGCGCGGCATGTCGGGCTCCAGCTCGACGGCCTTCGCCAGGTGCTCGACCGCCTCGTCCAGCCGGCGGGTCCGCACCAGCAGCAGACCCAGGCTGTGGTGCAGCGAACCCGGACCCACCGCGTTCTCCAGCCCGGCGCGCAGGACCTGCTCGCCCTCCGCTTCCCGCCCCAGCGCGCGGAACAGGTCGGCGAGGTTGACGTAGCCGGCGGGGTAGCGCGGCCCGAGCCGAATCGCGTGGCGGTAATGCCGCTCGGCCCGCGGCACGTCGCCGCGCTGCAGGTGAAACACGCCGAGCCGCACGTGCGACTCGGGTCGTTCGGCGTTCACCAGCTGGGCGGCGATGTACTCAGCGGACGCGACGCTGTCGGCCGCGCGCTGCGCGTGCGTCATGTGGTGATCGGGGACCGCCGCCAGCACGCGCGCGGTCTCGATTCGCACCGCGAGCAGGGAATCGGTCAGCAGGTGCGACACCGCGCGCAGTCGGACATCGGGGGCGAGGACTTCGCTCGAGGCGGCCGCCGCCAGCCGAACCAGCGGCTCCGCATCCCGCGCCGCGACCTCGATGGCCCGCGCCGCCCCGGGTGCGGCATTCCGGCTCAGCAGCGAGACCGCCGTCGCGCGGACGATGCCGGCCGCGCCGGTGTCCGCCGCTAGCCGGACGAGCGCGGTGTCGGCGTGCGGCAGCGCACGGCGGCCGGCGTCGAGCACGTCGCCATAGTGACGGGCCGGCACGGGAGCGCCCCAGGTGCGCTCGACGGCACGCGCCGCCCACTCATCGGTACGGTCCGCATGGCACGTGGTGCACGCGTTCGGGGTGCCGATCCGGAGCGACAGGTCGGGGCGCGGCGAGCGGATCGAGTGATCGTGGCGCGGATCCACGACCATGTACGTGCGCGGGGGCATGTGGCACGCGACGCAGCTCGCACCCGTCGAACCCGGCTCGTGGAAATGATGCGCAGGCGTGTCGTACGTGGCCGGCTGGTGACACTTCGCGCAGGCCAGGTTGCCGGGAGCGACCTCCTGCGTCGAGGGATGATGGCAGTCCGAGCAGGTGACGCCGCTGCGGTACATGCGGCTCTGCAGGAAAGAACCGTACTCGTACACCTCGTCCTGCATCTGCCCGTCGGCGTAGTACAGGCCCTCATCGAGCAGCACCGGGCGATGCGTCGCCAGCAGCGGACGTCCCGGCAGGTAACTGGTGACCAGGGTTTCCCGACGCGAGTGGCAGACGCCGCACGTCTCGGCCTGGACGTTGTGCGCGAGCGGCGGCGTGCGACGCGCAATGGGGGCCGTGCCATGGAACGTCCACTGCGCCCCGCCCGTGCCGAGGTCGACCGGCAGGCCGCTGCCACCCGTAACCGTTTCATCCGAGGTCCGTTGCCCCGGGTGCGAGCGCGCCCAGGCCACGTGCGCCGAACCCGGCCCGTGACAGCCCTCGCACCCCACCCCGAGCTCGTGCCACGTCGTCTCGTACCGATCCGCCTCCAGCTCGTAGTTCCGCTGGAAACCGGTGACGTGGCACTCCGCGCACATGTAGTTCCAGGTCTGCTGCGGCCCCGTCCAGTGCAGCTCGTGCGTGTGCCGGACCGGCTCGTCGGGATAGACGTGGAACCAGCGCTGGCCGCCTTCCGCCGCCGCGCGCGCGTCCCACGCCAGCGGCAGCACCTGGTAGCGGCCGCCGGGGAACGCCACCAGATACTGCTGCAGGGGATAGACCCCCAGCGTGTGCGTGATCTCGAACTCCTCCTGGGCGCCCGTCACGCCGGCCGTACGCACCAGCCAGCGTCCGCCCTCACGCCGGAAGCCGGAGGGCTCGCCGTAGTGGTCGATGCTCGCACCGTCGAATCGGCCCAGCACGCTCGACTCCCCGACCGGCTGCATGGCCAGCGGATGCGCCGTACCGGCAACCAAATCGAGCGCCGCCGCGTGGCACTCCGCGCACGTGGCGCTGCCGACGTAGTGCAGCGTGGCTGCTTCCGGCTTCGACTGGCACCCGGCAGCCATCACGAGCAGCAGCATGAATGCACGGCCGCGGTACGTGCGGGCGTAGTGCTGCGCGTGGCGACGACGTGACATGGATGGCCCTCGAGCGTGCCGCAGAATCTTGACAGGCCGGCGCCCGCACTGTAAACGTTCTCAGCCCGGGCGGCAAGCGGGTTAGCGTGCGTTTGCGCGACGCATGCGTCCGCCGCGGCGGCAGCCGCAGCGCTCCCCGCGATGCTGCCGTTGTCCTCGTGGTCCGAGCCAGAGGATCGATGATGCTCAGGGTCCTGCCGCCGTACTCTCACGATCCCCGCCCTGGAACGGCCGCTCCTCAGTCCGTGCGTTTGCGTGCGCGCCGCGCTCGGCAGCTGCTGCCGGGGCTGTTGCTGGTATTCCAGGCGTGCGCCACGGCGGCGCCCCCCGCGGCGGATCCGTTCGCCATCACGCCTGCGCCGGGCGACGTCGGCGGGTCTGCGTCCGTAGCCGCCGCAGCGCCCGTTGCCGCGCGCGCGCCCGATGCGACGCGGGCGGCGGTGCGCGATCCCGTGATGGAGGCTTTCGTCGATTCCGTGCTCTCCGGGTTGACGCTCGAGGAGAAGCTCGGCCAGCTGGCGCAGTACCGCGGGCGCGGCACGCCGACGGGGCCGCAGGTGCCGGAGGGCGGGGAGGCGGAGATCCGGACGGGGCGGGTGGGCTCGTTCCTGGGGGTTTACGGAGCCGCCTATACCGGGGAGATGCAGCGGATCGCGGTGGAGGAGTCGCGCGCGCGCATCCCGCTGCTGTTCGCGCACGACGTCATCCACGGATTCCGCACGCTGTTCCCGGTGTCGCTGGCGGAGGCGGCGAGCTGGGACGTGGCAGCGGTCGAGGGTGCGGCACGCATCGCGGCGGTGGAGGCAGCGGCAGCGGGGCTGCACTGGACGTTCGCGCCGATGGTCGACATCGGGCGGGACGCGCGCTGGGGCCGGGTCGTGGAGGGCGCGGGCGAGGATCCGTATCTGGGCTCGGCGATGGCGGTGGCGCGCGTGCGCGGCTTCCAGGGCTCGGACCTGGCCGACAGCCTGACGATCCTGGCGACGGCCAAGCACTTCGTGGCCTACGGTGCCGCGGAGGCCGGCCGCGATTACAACACGGTGGACCTGTCGGAGCGCACGCTGCGCGAGGTCTATCTGCCGCCGTTTCGTGCTGCCGTCGACGCGGGGGCGGAATCGGTGATGGGCGCGTTCAACGAGGTCAACGGCATCCCGATGCATGCGCACGAGTCGCTCAACAACGTCCTGCTGCGCGGCGAGTGGGGCTGGGACGGCCTGTACGTCAGCGACTACACCGGGGTACGGGAGCTGATCCAGCACGGGGTGGCGGCGGACAGCACCCAGGCGGGTCTCCTCGCGCTGAACGCGGGCGTCGACATCGACATGGTGAGCAGCATCTACATCCGGCACCTGCCGCAGGCCGTGCGCGCGGGCCGGCTCGCCGAGACGGTAGTCGACGAGTCGGTTCGGCGCATCCTGCGCGCGAAGTACAAGCTGGGCCTGTTCGAGGACCCGTACCGCTACAGCCACGCTGACCGCGAGCGACGCCTGACGCTGACCCCGGAGCACATCGCGGCCGCGCGCGAGATGGCCCGGCGGTCGATGGTGCTCCTCAAGAACGCGCCGCACGCGGGCGCGCCGGTGCTGCCGCTGCGCAAGGAAGTGCGCTCGCTGGCCGTGATCGGGACGCTCGCCGAGGATCGCCGCTCGGCACTCGGCTCGTGGGCGGCGGCCGGGCGAGTCGACGACGTGGTATCCGTGCTGGACGGCATCCGACAGGCCGTTCCGAACGCGACCGTGCGGTATGCTC